>QMPB01000109.1 GCA_003648395.1 Bacteroidota bacterium | reverse complement strand
TTAAAGAAAAGAATACGATTATTGATATAGTAAAGGATAAAGTTCAATCGATTGTGAACTAATGCTTAAAGACTGTATAATGCCTACTGAAGACTGCCTACTGCCTACTAAATAGAACACTAACTCCAATGCTCATTGATATAATCATTAATTTCGCCTATTGATTCTATCTCCTGAGACGAATTTCCGCTTCTAACATAGAATTTTTCATTAGATTTTCCATTCTTATCTTTTACTATTAAGAATAAAGGTTCTTTTGCTTTTAATACTCTTAACTTGCAAACTGTTTTGTTATTTACAATTTCAAATTTCATTCTTATATAACTACTTACATATTTAACTCCCATTAGAGTATGGAGTAAGTTTCGAAGATGAATCTCAAAATAATCTGCATCTTTTTTCTTTAATGTGTCAAAGTCATTTTGTAGTCCAAGTACGTTTTTATCGTCATCTACACCAATTATTAATATACCTCCATCGGTATTGCCGAATGCAGCAATAGTTTTAAAAATAACTTGTTCTAATGCTGGGTTAACCTTCTCTTGTCTATAATCCCATCGCATAGATGATTTAAACTCTAAATACCTATTTTCATCTTCAATTAACAGCAATTTTAATGAAGGTATTTTCTTTTGTGATAATTGATAAAACTTACTTTTATTTACAAATAATAAAACTAAGCCAACTAATAATAATACAGCTCCAAGAGGAAATTCAATATTATAATATTTGTTTAGCTTATGTTCAGTAACTATATCGAAACTAGGCACAGATAATAAAAAATATTTAACACCAAAAGTATCATCATTATATTTTTTAAAAGAGTTCCAATAGGTATTTTCTTTATATGCAAAACTAAATATGCCAGAATCTTGTTTACTAAATCTATTATAATGGAATAGGGTTTCCTTAATTAAGCTGTCCTTAAATGAGTTTATGGAGTTGGTAGAATCTAAATTCTTAAAAGTTTCGGTAATGCCTGAGCCAAGGTTCATTTTATCACCATTTTTTGTTTCTATTAGTAGATTTACCTGGTCGTAGGTTCTATAGATATCAAATTTTTCTAGTAATTGCATTCTTGAATAACTAAGAACAATAGTGGAGGTAATATCCTGATTTTTATATGAATATCCTGAGTAAAAAAGATTATTGTCAGTTGTTAGTTGATTATTAACTTTATTGGGAATATTAAAAAGCCAGTGTATTTGGTTATTATTAGTTACAATATTCTTAAACCATTCGGAGTCAACCATTGCCACTTCAAAGCTCTCGTCCCATTTGCTAATAAGCTTATTGTTCTTATATCTTTTCCATTGAACAATATCTAACTCCTCAGTTGAGTCTACACCTATTACAATAGACTCTTTTGATTTATAAACCTGTAATTTATAATTATTTTGAAGAAAGGAAATAGATAATATATCGTCATTATTATTTAGTATATTTAGAAAATAATCTTTACTTAAATCATAATCCCTAATTAATAGATTTTCATTAAAAGTTGATTTTATGTTTAGGTTATTTTCATTAACACTATTAATAAATCCACTGAAGGATTTCTCAAATTTATGGGAATCTTGAGCAAATATTGTTTCAGGATATTCGGTATGATTTTTAAGGTAGAAATTGGTTAAAAGTAATGTAATACCAATTATAATAAAAATGGAGGAGATTAAGTATTTTCTCATTAATAAGCTAGATTATGGACAACTAAAAGGTTTTATATTTCAGCAATCACGGTTTTGCCAGCTCTAACAGATTGGTCAAGCTCTACATTAATTTTGGCGTCTAATGGTATAAATAAATCAACTCTAGAGCCAAATTTTATAAATCCTAGTTGCTCTCCTTGAGTTACTTTATCACCTTCTTTGCCGTACCAACGAATTCGTCGTGCTACAGCTCCAGCTATTTGTCTAACAAGAAGTGTTATTTTGTCATTCTTAATTACTAGGGTATTTCTTTCGTTATCAGTAGAGGATTTAGGATCCCAAGCAACAAGAAATTTGCCATCGTGGTATTTATTATAAACAAGGTTACCCGAAATAGGGTAGCGGTTCATATGAGTATTAAATGGCGACATAAATATTGAAACCTGAATCCGTTTCTCATTAAGGTATTCGTTCTCAACAGTGTTTTCAATAACAACTATAGTACCATCTGCAGGAGATATAATTTGATTCTCATTTTGCTGTATATTAATATCAGGCCAACGAAAAAATGAGATTATCATAATCCAGAATATAATGGCTGCAATGTCTAATATTATTAGAAGTATAGGCCAATATCCAGTTATTGGTATTATGTAATGAAAGAAAACCATTAATAATGATAATATCAAAAAAAATGTTGGTATTATTCGTTTACCTTCTTTATGTAATTTGTAAGCCATTTTATAAGTTTTATTTAATGCAAATTTAAGAAAAAAGCATGATAAATACAATTGCAACTGGAACAGCTACAAATACTCCATCAAACCTGTCTAAAATACCTCCATGACCAGGAAGTATATTTCCTGAATCTTTTATGTTTAAACTACGTTTAAACATACTTTGAATTAAATCGCCATAAACGCTAGCAATACTAATTGTAAAAGCATATGCAATCCAGGTAATGGTATTTAAATCAGAGTAGTATATCGAGAATACATAGCCAACAATTGATGCAGCGATTAATCCTCCAAAGAATCCTTCCCACGATTTTTTTGGCGATATTCTTTCGAAGAGTCTATGTTTGCCAATGCTTATTCCTGTTAAGTATGCAAAGGTGTCGGATGTCCATATAATAATGAAGAAAGCTAAGATAAAATGGAAGGTTTCCTCACCTTTAAAACCATGATAGAAAAGAAAATTGAGCATGCCAAAAGTTAATCCAACATATAATATTCCGAAAATTGTTATTGATATATTTGGAATTGGATACTTACTATCTCTATACAGCTCGCGTATAGGAATTATGAAAAATAATACTAGAACTATACTTAAATATAAAGCGTTTAAATATCCCAAAGCAATAAGTGCAACTATAATATAAAGTATTCCTGAAATTATAGTACCAAAAATTGTTTGTGCTCTATAATTAGTATTAGAGAGTGTTTTGTAAAACTCATAAGTACCAAGTATAGTAGTTATTAAGAATAGGCCAGCGAATGTAAATTTGCTTAACAAAATGCTTCCAACTATTGATAATACAATTATTGCTCCCGTAAGACTTCTTAATGCTAATTCTTTCATATTATGTTTTATAATATATTTTCCTCTGTTAAAAAAACAATTAAACTCCGTGGACCATGTGCTCCCAATACAAGCGTTTTTTCTATATCAGCAGTACGACTAGGGCCTGATATTAGAGTTGTCATACTAGGCAAATTACCATCATATTTTTCAACTATAAGTTCAAGTGCCTCTTTTACTGTTTCTACAATTTGCTCCCGATGCGCTATTACAACATGAATGTCGGGAATAAAATTTAATTGTCGGCCACTATCTTGTTTAGAGCTTATCATTACGCTTCCAAGTCTTGCAACTAAAGCTTCACATAATGTTACAGATATCTTTATATTCTCTGCACGTTCTTCACCATCAGCAATTTCAATGTCGAGATTTGCAAGTAAATCAGTTATTGAAGCATCTTTAATATGTACTTTGCTTATTTTATTAGATTTAAATAATCTACTAATATTATTATATAATTCTTCTCTGTTTTCGCAATATACAAAATGCCCATCTAATTGATTCAGTTCTTTAGCAAAGGTAATATCTAAGCCATCTGTTAGTGGCGTATAGATATTGCTTTTTAGGTCTACATCAGAATATTCGTTAATGATTTTATCCATATTTGCTAAACGAATCTTCTTTAGTATTTGCTCCCTTGCTGTAGTTTCTTGCATCTATGCTTTATAATTAATTTTCTGTATTTTGTGGTTTTTTCTGTGTTTAACTCTTAGTTGTTTCTTCTTTTACAGTTTCCTCTTTTGCTGCTTCAGCTTTCTTTTTTGATTCTTCCTGCTGCTTAATTCTATCTTCAATATGCTTTTTCTTTTTAGCTTCAGATTCAGCATAGCCGTCTTTATAATCTTTACTTATACTTCTAGAATCCTCATGAGCTGTGCCATCATTAAATGTTCTTGGACCATAAATAGCCTCAACATCTTCAGTAAAGATTACTTCATCAGTAAGTAGTTTTTCAGCCAATTGCTTAAGCTTATCAATATTTTTTGAAAGAATATCTACAGCTCGTTTATAAGCTTTCTCAGCTAACTCATGCACTTCTTGGTCAATAAGTTCTGCAGTTTTTTCAGAATATGGCTTTTGGAAAGAATATTCAGATTGCCCAGAAGAATCATAATAACTAATATTACCAATCTTATCGCTTAAGCCATAGTATGCAACCATTGCTTGTGCTTGTTTAGTAACTTTCTCTAAGTCATTAAGCGCTCCTGTAGATACTTTGCCAAATATAACTTCCTCAGCAGCTCTACCACCCATTGCAGAAGTCATTTCATCAAACATTTGCTCAAAGGTAGTTATTTGTCTCTCTTCTGGTAAATACCATGCTGCTCCAAGTGCTTTACCACGAGGTATAATAGTTACCTTTACCAATGGGTTAGCGTATTCTAGTAACCAGCTTACTGATGCATGACCAGCTTCGTGATGAGCAATAGTACTTTTCTCCAATGGAGAGATAATTTTATTTCTTTTTTCAAGACCTCCAATAATTCTATCAATGGCATCCATGAAATCTTGTTTGCCAATATCCTTAGAATTGCTACGTGCAGCAATCAAAGCTGCTTCATTACATACATTAGCAATGTCGGCACCTGCAAAACCAGGAGTTTGCTTTGCCAATGAGAATAAGTCTATATTTTTTTGAGTTTTTAGAGGCTTTGCATGTACTTTAAATATAGCTTCTCTTTCGTTAAGGTCAGGAAGCTCTACGTGTATTTGCCTATCGAAACGACCTGCACGAAGCAATGCTCTATCCAATACATCAGCTCGGTTAGTAGCAGCAAGGATTATTACTCCTTGGTTATTGGTAAAACCGTCCATTTCGGTAAGTAGTTGATTAAGAGTATTTTCTCTTTCGTCGTTTCCGCCTTGCATTTGATTCTTGCCTCTAGCTCTACCAATTGCATCAATTTCGTCAATGAAAATAATACATGGTGCTTTTTCTTTGGCAGTCTTAAATAAATCTCTTACCCTTGAAGCTCCTACACCAACAAACATTTCAACAAAATCAGAACCTGCAATAGAGAAGAAAGGAACTTCTGCCTCGCCAGCTACAGCTTTTGCAATTAACGTTTTACCAGTACCGGGAGGGCCTATCAAAAGAGCTCCTTTTGGTATTTTACCTCCTAATTGAGTATACTTTTCAGGCTTTTTTAGGAAATCTACAATCTCCATTATCTCAACCTTAGCTTCTGCTAATCCAGCAACATCATTAAAAGTAATTTTTTCTTTAAGGTTTCCGTCAAATAATTGGGCTTTAGATTTGCCAATATTAAAAATTTGACCACCAGCACCGCCAGCGCCTCCACCCATTTTGCGCATTATGAATACCCAAAATAGAATGATTAGACCTAATGGTAATAACCAACTTAGTATTTGAGAAGTATAATCAACTCGGGTTTCATGTTCAATATAAACTCTATCAGTTTCATAAACATTATTGTTTTCTTGAACACTTTGGATTGTTTCGCCAAAGTTCTCTAAATCACCATTATATACAAAATGTGGTGCTCTTACTTCAAATGGACTGTTATCAGTTTTTAGTGAAGGATATGATTCTAACTTATCAGATTTCACATATACTTCAGCATACTCATCTTTATTTACAACAATCACCTTTTCTACATCGCCATTGCGAAGCATTGTTATAAGCTGTCCTTTTTGAATTAAATTGTCAGTTGGTGTGCTTGTGCTAAAAAGATTTAGTAGAATAAAAACTACAGCTATTATTCCATAAACCCAATAAAAGTTAAAACCTTTATTGTTACCAGATCCTGCACCCTTTAATGGGTTTGGAATTCTGTCCTTTTTATTGTTTGTACTTTTAGTAGCACTTTTATTTATATTGTTTTCAACCTTTTTGATGTCTTTCTCCATCTTAATATTTATTTTTTTTAGTAAGTTGTTACTTTTGCATCGGCCCAAAGAGCTTCTAATGCATAAAACTTTCTTGATTCAGGCTTGAATATGTTTGCCACTACATTTACGTAATCCATTAATATCCAATTTGCCTCCTCACGACCCTCTATCTGATATGGGTCTTCACCCATTTCTTTTTTTACTATTTCATCAATACTCTCAAATATAGCATTAACTTGTACACCACTTTCAGCCTCGCAAATTACAAAAAAATCTGTAATTGCATTATCTAACTCCCTTAAATCCAGTACTTTAATTTTTTGTCCTTTTTTCTCTTTAATGGCTTTTACCATTATTTGAGCCAAGTCCTTTGAGTTATTTGTTTTTATAGTCATTTATTCGATTATTTAATGTGCAAATTTAATTAAATTTGCAATGTCTATTATTAGGATATTTAATAATTGTTGTTAATATTACATTTTTAGTTTTTACTTTTTAAACAAATGAGTATCAGTACTATGTATTATGGGTAAAAAGCAAATATTCTTATTATTAACAATTAACTATTTGCGTAAGTGTTTTTCGCTACATAAATAGCTGTTTTTTTGGACTAAATATACTATTACGACTTTTTGATTTCTAATTCTGATAAATATTAAAGGTATTGCATAATGAGAGAGCTAATTTATATAGAAGAATGTGAGTCAACTAATGTTGAATTGTCATTGTTGCGTGAGTCTAATAGTGATGAAAAAGAGATCGTAATTTGTACGGATTATCAGTCAGCAGGAAAGGGGCAAGGTACTAACTTTTGGGAGTCGAAAAAGAGCGAAAATCTCACCTTTAGTTATAATTTAATTAATACTAGACTAAAGGCAGTAAATCAGTTCTATATATCAATTATAGTTTCATTGTCTATAGTAGAATTACTGAAGGCTTATTTGTCAACAAAAACCATTAGTATTAAATGGCCAAATGATGTATATATTGATAATAAAAAGGTGGCTGGAATTCTCATTGAAAATGTAATAATTGGTGATAAAATTAAGGAGTCATATATAGGAATTGGTATTAATGTAAATCAAAAAATATTTGATAGCAATGCCCCAAATCCAATTTCTATAATTAATTATACAGAAAAAGAAAGTGAGATTAAGGAATTGCTATCCGCATATCTACTTAAGTTTGATTATTACCTAAATTTGTATAAAAATGGGGAATTTGAACGTCTAAAAACTATGTATTTGGATAAACTATATCGAATAAATGAAATTGGAAAGTATCAAATAAATAATGAAATTATTGATGGCGTAATTAAAGGAATTGATGAGTATGGCTTTTTATCAATAATGATAAATGGAGAATTAAAATCATTTGATATAAAGCAAGTTAAGTACTTATAGTTAGCTTTTCTAATTTATTGGCTAGCTTACTAATTGTAGTTGATTATTAATTTATATATTTCAATATCCTAATTAATCAAATTATTTTTGTTGACTATTTAACAGTAGCTTTCTTTGTTTTACTAAAGTTATTAACCATGTTCAGAATGAAAGTGCAAGTAGTTTTACTAGTTATATCCTAAGTTCAATCTATATTCAATCCTAAGTTCAATTGTAAATTCAACCTAAGTTCAATTAGTAAATTGAGAAATAAGATGTTAATATCTGTGAAATTTTAGTAAATTTGCAGCTCAATTTTTTGAGATAACTAAATAAATAATAATAAGTAAATTATGGAAAAAATAAGACAAAGTTTAAGGGATAATAAGGCTGCTCGTTGGGGGGCTTTGGGAATTATCTCAATTACAATGTTTGCAGGATATTTTCTGACAGACGTTATGTCACCTTTAAAACCAATGTTGGAATCACAATTTGGCTGGAGCAGTACTAACTACGGAATATTTACTAGTGCATATGGTTGGTTCAATGTATTCTTAGGCTTGTTAATAGTAGGAGGTATTATCCTTGATAAAATGGGCGTTCGTTTCACTGGTCTTATGGCTTCGGCTATTATGGTCGTTGGTGCATCTGTTAAGTTTTGGGCGGTTTCGAATCCTAGTTTACCATCTGACCTGATATTTGGAATACAGGCACAAGTTTTTTATGCTTCTTTAGGTTTTGCTACCTTTGGAGTAGGTGTTGAGATTGCTGGTATTACGGTTTCTAAAATAATTGTAAAATGGTTTAAGGGATATGAAATGGCTTTAGCAATGGGTATGCAAATGGCAGTGGCTCGTATGGGTACACTTTTGGCGATGGCTGCTCCTGTGCCTTTGGCAATGTATTTCTCAAGTAAGCATAATCAAGTAGTTGATGGACAAATTATAGAAAAAATGGGGCCAAGTATTTCTGCTCCTATTGCTTTTGCTCTTGTACTTCTTGTTATTGGTTTTATTGCTTTCTTTATATATGTTGCAATGGATAAAAAACTGGAATCATCAGAAGTTGATTTAGAGCTTTCTAATGAAGATGAGTTTAAATTCAGTGATATAATTAAGATTATTGGTAATAAAGGATTCTGGTTGATAGCTATTCTTTGTGTATTATTCTATTCTTCAGTATTCCCATTTATAAAATATGCTTCTGACCTTATGGTTAATAAGTATCATGTTGATCAAAGTCTAGCGGGATTAATTCCTAGTCTACTTCCTTTGGGAACACTGTTCTTAACTCCTTTCTTTGGAGGTATTTATGATAAAAAAGGTAATGGTGCTAATATGATGATCATTGGTGCTGTTCTTATCGTATTAGTTCATAGCGTATTCTCTCTTCCAATTCTTAATTACTGGATGGTAGCTGTTGTTTTAGTTATTATTCTTGGAATTGCACTTTCTCTTGTGCCATCAGCAATGTGGCCTTCAGTGCCTAAAATTATTCCTGAGCATCAACTTGGAACAGCGTTTTCACTAATATTTTGGATTCAGAATTGGGGACTAATGGGTATTCCATTATTAATAGGTTATGTACTTGATAAATCTAACCCAGAGGTTCTTGCTGCTAAAGCACAATTGGCTCAAGGTATTGATGTGGAAGTTCCATTATACGACTATACTAACTCGATGATGATCTTTGCTGGAATTGGTGTATTAGCTATTGTAGTAAGCTTCATGCTTAAGGCTGAGGATAAGAAAAAAGGTTATGGACTACAATTGCCAAATATTAAATCATAATATAATGTATTTGGATATATAAAATATATAAAAGACGGCCTAAAAGCCGTCTTTTTTTTTTGTATTTTCGTGCGACATTATAAAGATAGTATTAATTATAGATTGTTATAATTAGTAATTATATAAAATACATATAAACATTAAAAACATAATACAAGATGAGTAAAGAAATTTTAAATTTAGAGCCAAAAGTAGTTTGGAAGCATTTTTATGATTTAACACAAATTCCACGTCCATCAAAGCATGAAGATGCTATTCAGGATTTTATGATGAAATTTGGAAAAGACTTAGGTCTTGAAACCATAAAAGATAAAGTTGGTAATGTAATTATCAGAAAACCTGCCACTAAAGGTATGGAAGATCGTATGGGTATTATCATGCAGGGTCACCTTGATATGGTTCCTCAAAAAAATAATGATACTAAGCATGATTTTGAGAAAGATCCTATTGATGCATATATTGATGGCGATTGGGTAACTGCTAGAGGTACTACTTTAGGTGCTGATAACGGAATGGGTGTTGCTGCGGCAATGGCTCTTCTTGCTGCTACAGATATTGAGCACGGTCCGCTAGAAGGTTTATTTACTTCTGACGAAGAAACAGGTATGACTGGTGCATTTGGTTTAGAGCCGGATATTCTTAAAGGAGATATTCTTATGAATATGGATTCTGAGGACGAAGGTGAGCTTTATGTTGGTTGTGCAGGAGGTATTGATGCTACTATTACTTTTGATATTAAAAATGAAGCTGTACCTGCTGGTATGACTGCTTATAATATTGAAGTTTCGGGTTTAAAAGGTGGTCACTCTGGTGTTGATATTCCTCTAGGACGTGGTAATTCTAATAAATTACTTTTCCGTTTTATGAAGGCTGCGGCTAAACATCATGGTATGCTTATAAGCTATATCCAAGGTGGTAGCTTAAGAAATGCTATTCCTCGTGAATCGTATTCTACAGTAGTTATTCCTGAG
>QMPB01000108.1 GCA_003648395.1 Bacteroidota bacterium | reverse complement strand
TTGCTCGCTCTACTTCATCCTTTACTTGCTGGCTAAGGTTTTGTCCATTTACTTTTCGCTTACCTATCCACTTAGATTCCCAAATTAGCTGCTGATGGTAATTACTTCTAAAAGCTGAGATTATATTTAGCTTGAAACCATCTTTCTTTGCAGCATCATACATTCTACAAAAAGCAGAATAAGCTTCCTTGCGCAAATATATTTTAGATTTAGCAGTATGTTCCTTTTCAATAAGAGAAAAGCTAGTATCATTTTTGGGGACTACCCTACCCATTAACTCATCCTTTGTATAATTAATTATAATTGATGCATTTACGGTAATTGTATCCTCATTTTTTTTCTCTATTATAAAATTTGATGAATCAATAATTAATGTTTCTTTAATATCAATTGCATTAGAATTTGAGCAGGCGCCCAAGGTCAAAACAACAATAATAAGCAAGGTTTTCTTTATTATATCAAACATTAATAATCCCTCCAGTTTCTTTTTCTATTAAGTTTAAGATCTTGTAATAATGGAGATTTAATTCGTAGTGTAATATTATAGCTTCTATTGAAACCCATTGGAATCCAATTAAACATAAGCTCCCAGCAATGCAAATCTCTATATATATCTACCGATGTATAGGTAAGCTCACCCGATTTAAAATCGTAACCTGTAGAACCACCTATTTTCCATTTTTTAGTAATATTAATACTACCTCTAAAATTTAAGGTTTGTACAAAATCATAATCAAACTGCTGCAAACTAAGGTTATATATTTCTTTATAAGCAAAACTATAACTAAAGTTTGCCGACCAGTTATTATTAAAATCTACATAATCAAATTTATGACTATTTATTTCTTCCAGTTCAGCTTCTGTACCTACATTAGACTCATAATCTTTCTTCTTTTTATCTCTTTTCTTTTTAAAAGTTCCTGAATTAAGATTATAGTTGAAACTTAAATTAAAAGTACTTTTCTTCTTTCTAAGATATGTATTAGGAGTTACATTCCAGATAAACTCATTTACTCTAACACCGGCTGTATCAACTGCATAAAAATCCCAATAACCAGCATATCTAACACTCAAACCTTTAAAAATAGTTGTACGAGCAGACACCTCCAAAGGAGCAAGAGCAAACTCTTCAGCAGCAAGATTATATCTTGTACCAAATCTTAAGTTATCAAGAATTTTTATCTTCTTAGTACCACCATTTATAGTATCCTTACCAAAAGGTATTTTAAGCTCAAATGTATTATCAAAATACAGCCCTACACTACCCGACTTACCATCATTAGGAGAGCCATACATCATTCCATCGTACATACTATATCGTATTACTTCACCTTTGTCATTAGTATATTCTTGATAATAATTAAAAGGTTCAACGCCAAAATCGGGATGATAATTGAAACTAAGTGTTGGAGTAATAACATGGCGCAGAGCTAATGGGCTATTCTTTGCCATATACATTCCATAAATACGTGTGGTTATTGATGAATTATAATCAAACTCATGCACTGCATTAAACCCTTGACTTCTATCCGTTACTAGGTGCGGAGGAACTATTTCCCCTTCAACAATAGTTGTATCATTTTCATAATATTTATTTACAGATTGTAAATACCAACGTTCGGTAAGATTCACACTATTTGTCCAGTTAAATGAACCCATATTTACAGTGCTGCTAATTGGAACAACATGTTTTACTCCATTATCAAAATCTTCCCATTTTGTTTGCATAAAAACACTGTCATTAGTCTCCAAATTATTTCTAGCATCTAATTTATACGACATAGATATTTTCTCATACCATCTTTTAGTACCCATTCCATTTTTTCTTTGAAAAGGATAAAATCTTGGTGTACTAAACGATATTTGTGGTAGAGTCATATCAATATCTCCTGATTTGGAGTTCTGAGAATGGTTAAAACTTCCCGTAAAGTTATAACCATTACCAAATCTAGCACTATAAGAAATACTTGACATAATAGTATTTGTAAGATAATCCTGAGAAGTTGCTGGATTTAATTTATTATAGTTCTTACTTGCAAAATTTACATTTGCAGTAAACGAAGAATATGGGTTCGCTTTTGGATCTTGCCTATGACTCCATTTAAATTGGAACGTTTGATCTTCGTTATAATTCTTAGTATCGGTTTCTCCATATTTATTATAAGCATAATTAAGAGCTACAGAACCATTACCTCTATATCTGAAATTATATCTAGTAAGAGCTTTAATTGCCCAACTACCTCGCGTATATATATCTCCTCTTAACTGAAGATCGGCATGATCGCCAAGACCCCAATAATAACCACCATTGGTTAGGTTATAACCCCTATTTTCTGAATATCCATATGAAGGGACAAGTATTCCATTGGAACGACTAGAAGTATTTGGGATAAAACCAAAAGGCATAACAAAAGGTAAAGGCACATCCTCCACCTCAATATATATAGGTCCAGTAACAATCTTATCGTCAGGAATTACTTTACCTTTCTTAAATTTTATTCGATAATGAGGATGTTTTGCACTACAGGTTGTAAAGTGACCCGTTTCTACATATATTATATCACTAGGTAACTTCTTACCTTTTTTCATCCAAATAAAAACATCACCTTGATTTTTGGTAACATCACTTATAAGCCCTTTTTTGCTATCAAAATTATACTCTATTATTCCAGCTTGATATTCTTCGCCAGCATCTTTAAATACAGGAGCTCCTATAATCTCGCCTGTAGAATCAGGCACTCCTATAGCATAAACAGTATTTTTCTTAAAATCAAGCTCTATATATTCTGCTTTCAGAATAATACCATCATAGTTTACTACTGCATTATGGTATAAATATAACATCTCATTTTCTCTATCCATTATCAAACTATCGTCTGCCAGATAAATTGCTTTGGATTTGAGATCCATGCTAGATTTCTTTTTTTCTATTTTTTGTTGCACAGCATCGCTATTAAAGAGACTATCAGCTTTATTCACTAATGAATCCATTTTTTGATTTTGCGCCACAACATTATTATTCACAAATAATGTTATTAACATAAATATCAATAATTTAAACAATATATTTGTTGATAATTTCGTTAACAATTTACAGATATTCTTTAATAGTTTTAAACTCTTAATTTTATATTTGTTAGATAAAATACACCAACATATATAAAAATCAAAATTATAAAAACTTTACAAGTGAATTTCAATAATATTAAACATAAAGATAATATTTTTTTCACAATAGTTTTATTGATTGCAATAACGTTTTATAATAATTTTTATTTTACAATAATAAATCAATATGCATATTTATAAATATACATTATTAATTCTAACACTTTTACTTAATAGTGCATATAGCTCTATTGCTCAAGACGCATACAATATTGACAAAGTAGTTATTGATGCAGGACACGGCGGCAAAGACTCCGGCGCTGTAGGTAAACATTCTAAAGAGAAAACTATTGCACTATCTGTAGCCCTTAAAGTTGGCAAACTTATTAATGATAATATAAAAGGAGTAGATATTATATACACAAGAGATAAGGATGTTTTTGTAGAATTGCATAAAAGAGCAGATATTGCTAATAAGTCAAAAGCCGATGTACTTATTTCTATACACTGTAATGCATCATCAAGCACTAAAGCAAAAGGAACAGAAACTTGGATTATTGGAACCTCTAGAAGTGAAAAAAACTTAGCCGTTGCCAAAAAAGAGAACGCTGCCATACTTTTGGAAGCTGACTACAGCAAAAATTATAATAATTTTGACCCAAATTCTACAGAGTCATATATTATGTTTGAAATGCTTCAGAATTCTTATAGAGGTCAAAGCATGCTACTTGCCCAGAGTGTTCAAAATCAATTTAGAGACCGAATGCATAGAGTAGACAGAGGCGTTAAAGAAGCTGGATTTTTAGTGCTTGTTTATAGTACAATGCCAAGTATTCTTGTGGAGTTAGGATTCATTTCGAATGCTGAAGAAGAAAAGTTCCTTTTATCAGAACAAGGTCAAGACTACTTAGCCTCAGCTATATATAGAGCATTTAGAGATTATAAAAACTCTATGGAAAAAGGTAAGGAAATTAGCAATACAATTATTGAAGAGAATACCAATAACGTTGCTGATACTACCAAAGTGGATAATAAAAAAAATGAATCTGCGTATTTTGGCGTTCAATTTACTACTTCTACAAGCATTAAGAAAGCAAGTGATTTTAAAAACATAGAAAACGTATGGCATTACTCACAAAATGGTTCCTACAAATATGTAAGTGGTAAATTTAGCAGTTTCAGTAAAGCTAAGAAAGCTTTGAAGAATATTACAAAATCGTATAGCGATGCTTTTATCGTATCGTTTATAAATGATAAGAGAGTCTCGCGCAAGGAGTGTGAGACTAAAATTAACGAACTAAATAAATAATATCGATATTCCGTCTTTATAATATCCTTAAATTTGCAAAACATATGAAGATAAGAAAAGAATTTATTATAGGAATAGTTGCAACAATTACACTTTTTGCTGCATATTGGGGTTTTTCATTCTTAAAGGGAAACGACATTTTTACGAAGGAAAGGGAACTCGTGCTTATATACGATAGAGTTGCTGGACTTAATGTGTCAAATCCTGTAAGCGTTAATGGGCTTAAAATAGGTAAAGTTTCTAAAATAAATTTTATAGAAAATGATAGCAATGCTCGCGTTTTAGTTCGCATAAAACTTACTAATGATATTGCTATACCTTCAAATACTATTGCAATAATTAGAAGCGATTTTTTGGGAGTTAATAAAATTGATTTACAATTAATGCCATCCAAAACAAATGCAAAATCTGGCGACACTTTAAAGACAGCAATGGCTACAACTATACAGGAAGAAGTATCGATGCAAGTAGCGCCTCTAAAAGCTAAAGCTGAAGATATGATGGCTTCCATTGAAGCTATAATGGTTTCTTTTAAAATGGTTTTCAACGAAGAAACTGTTGATGGCCTTGCCGAAACATTCCGTAGAATAAAAACCACTATTATCAATTTGGAGAATTCTACTAAGAATCTTGATAATTTAATTTCTGGAGAAACAAATCATATTGCTAATACTCTATCAAATCTTGAGAGTATTTCATCAAATTTGAATTCTAATAATAAAAAGATAAATAATGTTATTAATAATTTCTCTAATTTAAGCGATTCGCTTGTCAAATTAGATATAAAATCTACTTTCGATAAGGTAGATCATGCAATGGTTAATTTTAGCGAAATAGCTGATAAGATTAATAATGGCGAAGGCTCAATGGGGAAATTAGTTAATAACGACACTCTATATATTGAATTAGAAGCTGCCACAAGAGAACTACACTTACTACTTGAAGATATAAAGCTTAATCCTAAACGATATGTACAAGTATCGGTATTTGGCGGAAAGAATAAAGATGAATATGTAAATCCTGAGGATGTGGAGGAAAAGAAATAGGTTTATTTAGGTTTGAGGTTTGAGGTTTTGAGGTTTCAGGTTATGAAGTTTCAGGTTTAGAAGTTTTAGGTTTAGAAGTTTTAGGTTATGAGGTTTCAGGTTATGAAGTTTCAGGTTTTGAGGTTTCAAGGTTTCGTACTACGATATTCTAACTTCTAAACCTCCAAACCTCCAAACTCCCCCCCTGCATAGCCTCATTCCTAAAGGAAACCCAGCCCAATTGAACACCGTTGACAATTTTGGATAAACCTTCAAACTAATTTTAATTCAATATTCAATTAAAAAAAATACAACCTATTATTTTACCTACCTTTGATGTTCGTATTTATAAAAGCTCATTTTGTAGATATTTAATGATCACAAAAAAATAATAAAAATGACAAACAAACAAACAAACAAACAAACAAACAAACAAACAAACTTATCTAGTAAATGGTTTAAAGAAGTTATTTTCTAATCAATTTAATTTATTAAGTCTCTCTTTTATCTCATTAATTATTTTAACAACCTTACTGTATTCGTGTACAAAAGATGAAGAAAAAAAGGCAATATGCAATACAAACTCCCAAATACATGATGAAATTGTATTCGATATAAGAGAGAATAGCAATCCTAATGCAAGAACAGAGTCTGGCATAAGGACTGTATTAGGAGAAAAGAGGCAAAATCCATATACAACTACTATTATGGCGCATGCTCACAATAATCTATATGGCACAAATTACAGCACTATGCAGGCTACTGATAAATACATTATGTTTACTCCCAATTCAAACGAAGAGGCAAAACTACTGTTAGCATCAGATATTCATTTATACGACTACGACCTACAATATGAAATGATTGAAATGGGCGATTATTATCAAGAGCCCATTGAAAATGGATTCCCAACATTTTACGCTGTAATACCAGTAGGTGATGAGGTGCCAAGTGTACAACACACAGTAATTAGTGACTTATATTTAGACGAATCAAATCCGTTATTATTAGCCGAAGCATACCGACTAACAGGAAACATTAGTGATATTAGTAATCTTACAGGGTATTCATTAGAAGAAATTGGAGATATAAATATAGAGTATGTTATGGGCAACAATGACGAGATTGATTGCAACCCTCCTTGCGTATTAGAATATCGAATGGTTATAGTTACCGAAAACGGTAACAATCAAGTTGTTATTGAAGCTTATTGTGATTGCTCAGGGGCATCAGAAGTAGGATGCTCGCCCACAGGAAGTGTCAGAAAACCTTATGGCAATGTAAGAGTTTTTGACACTCAGCTTTCCAATGCTAGCAACACCGACACTTATAAAGGAGTAGGAGGAGTAAAAGTAAGAATAAAAGGTAATTGGTTTAAATCTTTCTCTGTTCAAACTCTTAACAATGGTTGTTTTAAGTTTGAAAAAGAGTTTTGGGGTAGAATATGGATATTTATAGAGTACGAAGGTGATAGATGTTCTATTAGAGGTAAGATAAATGGATGGAATAATCTATTTTCTTATTTTTATCCAGTAGAAAAATACGTTGGCTTTGCAACACATCAGAACTATAGCAATATGATTACAAATATACATAGTTGGCAAACAGAAGGTTCACACACTCATATGATGTGGGGTGGTGCCACCATAAATAATGCAATAAATGAATATTACAACTATGCCATACAAGAAGGTATAAACCCTCCTCCAAGCAATTTAGACATATATGCATGGGCAAGTGGAGAACAAACTGGATTTTCTATAATGGCTAGTCAATTAGGAGCTGCAAACACAGCATTTGCAATCACACAGGGAGGAGCAAGCTCTGCAAGCTATATAGCAGCACCTTTTAATCTAGTGGCATTAGTTGCCTTACATAATGTTATCCCCGACCTAATGATAAGTATTGATTTTGACAAATCAGACCGACTAAAACACCTAGTAAACCACGAGATATCGCATGCATCGCATTATACTGTTGTTGACAATAGCTATTGGATGGCTGTAATTGCCGCACAGATTAATGCATTTGAACAAGATGGACACCCACACGGTAATCCAAGTAGCTGGGAAGCTGGCAGAATTGCACTTTGTGAGTCTTGGGCGGAGCATATTGGCATGAGCTTTACTCATAAAAGCTATCCACTTAGCGGAAACACATCTATTGGTAATATAACATATCTTAGACAATTAGAAGAAACATGGAATGAATTTGATAACCATATTCCAATTGGTGTATATCTTGATTTAATTGATAATGGAGTAGAACCTTTATCTATAAATGAGCATAATAGCGGATCAACAACGGTAATAGACAATGTAAGTGGTTTCTCAAATCAACAAATGTATAACTGCCTAAATGTTAATATCACAAATATTAATGATTTTAAGCAATTACTAATTAATGACTATCTTAATAGTACTTCTAATACTAGTTCCGAGGTAAATGATTTATTTAACAGTTATTAAGCTATGAAAAAAGAGATGATGAACACTCGCTTTCTTTTCTTAATAGCATTTACAATTATTCTATCTACTAATTCTTGTATTAAAGATGATGATTGTGGTCCCAAATATGGAACTTACGAATTTGTATTACCATTTGAGTTATCCCCTTCTAGCGAAGTATTTCATATTGGAGATACAATAACTATTTCTTCTTCAATTGAAAACCCAATATACGAACGAAAGACAGATACTAAATATCAGCTTGATGATTTCAAATTTTATCTTAAAACTTCAATCTTTGATATGGATACTAGCATTGTAGATTTCCTTTATATAGAACACTTCGACTTATTAATTGACAGTAGTTATTGGTATAAAATTTTTCATTACTCGGATGGTGCTAGTGTTTTAAATTGCCAATATAATTTTGAGAACAACACATACTCATTAGAATACAAACTTATCCCTAAAAAAACGGGTCATTTTTTCTTCTCACAATGGTCAGACATTAATTACAGAGGAGGTAATCAAACTTTTAGCCAACAATGTGATAAAACAGACGTTGATGCCAAGGTTTATTTGAATGGGAGAAATGACAATAATTTTTATCTAATGAATGAAGCAAAAAACAAATATTACAAAACATGGAATAATAATAAAGAGAAATACCTAGACAATGGTGGATATTGTTTTAAAGTAATAGAATAACAGAACCTAGAACTCCCAGAAGAATAATTAACTTTTGGGAGTTTCTATAATTTTTCATTGAATTATGAGCATATATACTAATAAAAAACTAAATAGTGTTATACCCGACCTAATGATAAGTATTGATTTTGACAAATCAGACCGACTAAAGCACTTAGTAAACCACGAGATATCGCATGCATCGCATTATACTGTTGTTGACAATAGCTATTGGATGGCTGTAATTGCCGCACAGATTAATGCATTTGAACAAGATGGACACCCACACGGAAATCCAAGTAGCTGGGAAGCAGGCAGAATTGCCATTACTGAATCTTGGGCGGAGCATATTGGTAGAACTTTTTCGGATAAGCTATATAATTGATTTTTTTAAGTTTTGAAGTTTCAAGTTTTGAGGTTTCAGGTTATGAGGTTTCGTACTACGATATTTTAACTTCTAAACTTCCAAACCTCTAAACTTTTAAACCTCTAAACTTCCAAACTATTAAACTTATAAACTAAAAAGTCGCAACTGAATTAATTTCAATTGCGACTTTTGTATTTACAAATATCTATTTACTATTTCATTTCTCGTATTGAAGCCTGAGCTGCTGCCAGTCTAGCAATTGGCACTCTATACGGAGAACAGGAAACATAGTCTAATCCTACTCTATGACAGAAATCTATTGAACTTGGTTCTCCACCATGCTCACCACAGATTCCTAATTTAATATCTGGTCTAGCTTTTCTACCTTTCTCCACAGCCATTTTTATTAATTGGCCTACTCCATCTTGATCTAGAACTGCAAAAGGATCATCCTTAAGAATACCTTTATCCAAATATATTGGCAAGAACTTACCCGCATCATCACGAGAATAACCAAAAGTCATCTGAGTAAGGTCGTTTGTTCCAAAAGAGAAAAACTCTGCTGAATCAGCAATAGTATCAGCCATAAGCGCTGCTCTAGGAATTTCAATCATAGTACCAACCATATATTCAATACTATCTTCTGTTTCCTCAAACACCTTTGCAATAGTGTCTCTAACAATATCTTCCTGCATTTTCATTTCGGCATAAGTACCTGTTAGCGGAATCATTATTTCAGGTTTGGCAACAACACCACGTTTCTTAAGAGCAATTACAGCTCCCATTATAGCCCTTGTTTGCATAACTGTAATTTCAGGATATGTATTTCCTAATCTACAACCACGATGACCAAGCATAGGATTTACCTCTTCAAGTTCTTCCACTTTTTTCCGAATAGTTTCCAAGGAAACCTCCATTGCATCAGCCATTTCTTGCTGTCCACGAGTATTATGAGGCACAAATTCGTTCAATGGAGGATCCAATAACCTTACTGTTACAGGAAGACCTTCCATGGCCTCAAATATTTCTTCAAAATCGCTCTGCTGAATTTCTAATAATTTATCAAGAGCTTCTATCCTACCTTCTCTATTATTAGCAAGAATCATCTCACGCATTGCAATAATTTTCTCTCCCTCAAAAAACATATGCTCAGTACGACACAAACCAATTCCTTTAGCACCAAAATCGCGTGCTACTATACTATCATGGCCGGTATCTGCATTTGTACGCACATCCATTCTTGAATACTTATCGGTAAGGTTTAATAATTTACTAAAATCACCA
>QMPB01000107.1 GCA_003648395.1 Bacteroidota bacterium | reverse complement strand
TTTATTTTTTGAATAAAATTAGCTTCCATTATATTATCTGCATCTAATATTATAACTCCGTCATACTCATCAGTAATAATATCAAGAGCTTTATTAATTGATCTTGCTTTAGTACTGTGCTCAAAAGATACCTCAATACAATTAATTCCTTCCTTTTCATTAAGTACTTTTAAGGTATCAGTATCAAATGAATCAGCAATTACATAAATATCATATAAATTTGAAGGATAATTTTGTTTTAATGCTTCGGTGGTAGTATTAATAATTACCTTATCCTCTTTGTATGCAGGAATAAGAATTAAAAACTTGCGTAAAACACTTTCGTCAACTTTACTATTATTTTTATAAAAGAATGACGAAACTGCAAATAATAATAAATAGAATGCTGAAAACCCAAAGTAAATTAGGGTAAGGAGTTGTAAAATATCTATTAGAGTTGAAATATTCATTCGATTATATAATATTTATTAATTACAGTTTAGGATTTTCATGAATTTCTTTGGAAAAAACATTTTTAAGATTCCATCCAATTGCACGGTAATAAGCCAAAAATAAACTAATTTTACCTTTAAGCAAAAACTTTAGTGCATTTTTAGGAATAGCTACAAATAACTGATAACTAAGACTGATATAAAACTCTCGACCATAAATATTTCGTCTCATGAATACGATTCGGTTTCTATTGAGATAATAAATTTTTAATGCACTTAACTTTCCTGTAGATACTGATTCTTTATGAAGGACAAATGAATTATGAACATAATACATAGAATATCCAGCATTTGCAATTCTAGCACACCAATCAGCTTCCTCATAATATAGAAAAAAGATATATGACATTAGTCCAACCTCTTTTACAACTCGCATTGGAACCATCATAGCAGCACCATGAGCATAAGCAGTTTCTCTGTCAGTGTCAAACTGCCCCTTGTCCTTTTGCCTGTATCCTATAGCGGTATTACGCATTGTTTTATTGTTGATACGTGTAAATCCTGCGTATTGAAGAGTATCTGGCTGATAATAGAATTTTATTTTGGGACTTACTGCACCGATCTTTATATTGCTTTCGAGCTTCTCCACTAGTGGTTCCATAAAACCTGGGGGAACCTCTATATCATTATTAAGCAACATAATATAGTCACCTTTTGCACGCATCAAACCAAAATTATTACCAGCAGCAAAGCCATAATTTATTGGATTTTGAATAAAAATAATATTTGGGTAACGCTTCTTTATTATTGTAGGGTCATCTTCCGTTGAATTATTATCTACAACAATTACCTCAAAATTAGGATAGGATATTTTATTTAGCGACTCAATAAAAGCACAAGTAACCTCTGATTGATTATAGTTAACAGTAATAATTGATACGAGTGGATAATATGTTCGCTTTACTGCCATATAATAATTAAAGTATTAATCTATTTTTATGTTTAAGATTGTAAAGATAATAAATAAACATACGCATTATGATTTATGGTAAATGGGAAGCTCAAATATAGCCCTATTGCTATGTGATATATTCCACCAAACAGCTCTCCAGAATGCCCAAACAAGATCAAATCTAAGTTTTAACATGTATCCTATCGAGATACGAGGGGTAGTAATAAAATAAATATATAGAAAAGCTATTAGCTTTTTAAACCCTGTGGTATTTCTTCGAGCAAATAAAATTCTTCCTCGAGTTAAATAGTATATTTTAAATGGACTATCCTTACCTGTTGATACAGATTCTTTATGATAAACAAGAGATTTACCCTGATAATACGTAGTATAACCGGCTTTTTTTATATGCGCAGCCCAATCATGCTCTTCGTAATACAAAAAGAAAATATCAGCCATCATCCCTACATCTTCAATCACCTTTAAAGGAACCAACATTGCAGCGCCAAAAATTGATCCTGACTCAGACACATTTGAAAACTGACCTTTGTCTTTCTTTCCAAAGCCAATACTGAAATTCCTTATAGTAATGAAATTAAAAGGCGTATAACCAGCATGTTGTATAATACCTGGTGAATAAAAATATTGAACCCTTGGGTTAACCATTCCTATATTAGAATCTGACTCTAATAGATCTACCATTGGCTCCAAGAAGTTAGGATCTACTTCAGTATCATTATTAATGAACAGTATATACTTACCATTACAGTACGGAAGAGCAAAATTATTACCTCCTGCAAAACCAAGATTAACTTTCGTTTTTAATAAGGTAATATAAGGATATTTTTCTTTTATTATATCAGGATTATCAGTTGGTGAATCATTATCAACAACAAAAATTTCTATTTTGCGATAAGTTATTTTAACAAGTGACTCAAGAAATTCGCACGTAACTTTTGACTGATTGTAATTAACTGTTACAACAGAAACTAAAGGTAAATTATTAACCAAGCTCATATAACTTAAAATTATTAATCTTTAATAAATAAAGACTGTGGTGATTTACCAATTGAAATAAGATAAGAATACTCCCTATCAAATTGTTGAGCCATAAAAACAAATGCCCAACTTAAATAAACCAACGCTCCTGTGGGCATCTGACCAAGTACTCCATTACCATAACTTGCCCCCATAACTCCTGCATAACCAGCTATTAAAGCTCCGAGAACCCCACGTAGCTCTACATTTTTAACCCTTACCATAACTAAATAAAAGCCCTTTAACAAAATAAAAGATAAGATGAACAGATGTATAATTAGGCCAACCATACCTTGCTCTGCCCAAATTTGCACATACCAACTATCGGTAGCCACATTGGCAAGAAACCCTTGCGGAGAGAAACGCATACCCCAGTTACCAGCACTTCCTATTCCTCCCCCAAATGGTTTATCAGCTAAATACACTTTTAAGATTGCTCTGTTATCCAATCGAACCTGATATGATGCATCTTGACTAGGTCTAAATGCACTTCTCATTCTAGAAACTTGATAGTTACTCTCTCCGAGCCATGTAAATGCAAAGAAAAGATACATAAATATCAATACGCCACTTCCAATAATTAGTATCCGTAAATTTTTCCGTAAAATCAAATATACAAGTCCGCCAATCATAGGAACAATAATAGCTCCACGAGTACCAGACAACATCATGCCCCAGATACCCATAATACCCATAATTAAGAAAAATATTCTGTTACCTCTTCCTTTAATACTTCCTGCAACTAATAAACCAACAATTCCGCCGGCCCCTTGTGCAGCACCAAACTGCCCTGCATCACTAAAAAAAGAAAAAACACGTAATTCGCCATTAATTAAGTGAGTTATTCCTCCAACGGTATCAATCCAAAATTGCTCTCCTGCATCAAGACCAATATAGAGCTGCATAAGTCCTTTTAATGTACCAAGAATAGTAAACACTCCCCATATATATAGGAATAAATAAAGAAACCGAAGCCTATTAAACAACATTAAACCAAGAGGAACCAATAATATTGGATATAATGACATCCCACGCATTGCATAAAACCAAGCAGTTTTACTTAAGGCCTGTGGATTAAAAAACTCAAGCATTGCATATGCCATCCAAAAAAACAATAAATAAGTAATATCACGATTAATCTGACTAAAGCTAATATTTTTATAAAAATTCTTGAAAAAAATAGCTATAAACGAAATCACCAGTAATCCATCAATACCCAACCCCAATGGAACTCCTCTTATGTAACGGGTTAACCCAATAGCAACAAATGAGAATACTAATAATGTAATAATTCCAAGTGACGGATTATTAAATAATCTATTAAAATATACCAGGCCAAACAAAAGACCAATGAGTGCAAACGCAATCATAAGCCCACCTTTTGCAATTGCATAGCTGAATATTACAGACAAAAAAACTATACCTGCAACAACAATTGGATGCTGAAGTTTAGCCGCCCCAGTTTTTTCTTTTAACGATTCAAACATTGGAGTTAAAAATAGTAAAAAATATTATACATTGTAAAAATATCATTCATTAGCAGATCTATGATCACGAAATGTGCTAATATAAAAATCTTTAAAAAACGCTATCCCTCCAATAAGCACAAGTTGTAACCTTATATTTAATTCTTTCTTTAAATAGTACGTACCAACAATAATTCCAACAATTGTAAACAAAATTGTAATCATTGCAACTAACTCTAGTACCGTTATAGTAGTGTACATTGAGGCTGAACTAATAATAGCTTCAGGATTTGTAAACCCTATTGTTATAAGTGCAACCACAGAAAAAGATAAGATAATATAGTAAAATCCAAAAACAACAATTGCATCACCAATAATATTTGAAAGAGTCATGTAAATTACCTTTATGAAATTTTGTTTTGGCATATTTATACTATCAAGTGTAATACCTATGAACCTATCAAGAGGCAAAAGAAGACCATAAAAACAAAATATTCTAAAAACACTTGCTGTTTCTTTATAATCTGAGCCTCCAAAAAGTGAAACAAACTCTTCTGCAAAAATAAATGAAACAACTAATATAGGAATTAACAAAAATGTCACCCCTCCAACGTTTTGATAAAAAAGTTTAATAACAAGGTCTTTATTTCCTGCAATACTAGCTTTCGACATCTTCGGAAAAACTGTCATTGCAATACTTCTCACAGGAATTTCCATAATCTCGGTAAGCTTAAGAGGGATACTATATAATGCCACTCCTGTTACTCCAATAAATGGACTCAACCCAAGTATAAAAGTATCTGCACTTTTAAGCAAATTAGATCCAATAAGAGTACCTGAAGTATATTTCCCAAAATCTAATATTAATTTATTAGTACGTTTTTTTGCTTTAAAAATAAACCTTATTCCATCCCAATTTAATAGCATAGCTAATAATGATGTAAGGGTATTTGTTGTTATATAGGCCCACATAATAATAACAATACCCACTTGATAGAAATAATAATTTATTATTAAAAAAATCATAAATAATCCAACATTAATAAGTCGTATGACAAGAATTAAGTCAAAACGCATTTTTGCTTGAAGAACCGATAATGAATTATTAAATGGTAAATTAATTAAGGCAACCAAAGGAAACCAAGTAAAAAACAAGGTAAAACCAGACTCTTTAATACTATTGGAGAAAATAAAGTTTATTACTGAAACTATAATTATCAATAGCAATGTTGTTGCTAGATTTATTGCATAATTGGAACCAATTAGTTGCTCACCTTCGGTTTTGTTTGCCCCCGACAAGAACCTAACAATTGCTGTTCGTGTAATACCAAACCTTAGCATATCTAAAAAGTTAAGACTGGTAATAAACAGCACCCATTCGCCAAACTCATAGGTAGGTAAACTTCGTACAAGAAGAATAAAAGAAAAAAAACCAAAAAAAGCTACAGCACCATTATTTGCTAATGATAAGAAGTTGTGGTTCTTAATTATTTTAGCTAAAAAACTGGCCACAGGTTAAGCCTTTCTATTAATATTTATGCTGTATTTAAAAGGAGATTTGATAAGTCTCATTATCTTAGCAAACCTATCTGGTTTTGTGATACTAGGCACATCTGATAGTAGCTCATCAAGGTTATACAACTCAACTTCATTAAGAATAACCATAGGCTTTATCAATGTAACTTCATCATACGTATCTAATGCAGCAGCATCTGCTTTCGTTAACTTATCTGTCGCATTTATTATGTATAAAGACAAGTCAACACTCCCAATAAATTTAATTGGATATGTATGATAAACTATGGAAGGTAATTCAATAAAAATATAGTTATAGGACTTATTATCTTTCCTTAAATATTTGGAGCTAATAAGCTGTTGCAGATTCTCTACATCAATAAAGTTGTCGGTTATTTTATAGTTAAATGCATAATTAAAGTCATCTTGATTATCATTATCAGAAGAATAATTAAGAAATAGAACACTATCCCCTACTTCCCGTAACCTATTCACTACCCTATTGCTAATAATTGTTTTACCAACACCATCTTGTGTGCTAAAAACTGCAATTATGTATGGACTATCATCTATTTTCTCAGCTCCCTTATTTAAATGTAATTTTATATTTTGTATTATTATATCAATAAGGCGTCGACTCACAAAGGCCAACTCATTTGCTTTACTTTTTGAACTTAATCTAGGAAATGCTCCTGCAAGTTTCATTTTTGTAACTCTTGCAACATGTGAAGGATTCTTCATCGAAGTATCAAAATATTCAAGTATTAGAATAATGAATGCTGTTAAGAAGAATCCAAAAACGGCAGCTACCAGTATTATCAACTTTGCTTTTGAAGAATTTGCTGTAATTGGGAAAAACGGTTCATCAACCATTTTGATATTTGTCGACATCTCTTCATTTTGCTGCTTCATTTTTGCAAGGTTCAAGCTCCTTAACAATTCAAGATATGATTGTTGAGTAACCATTATGTCTCTTTCAATACGCTTAAGCATGGCACCCAATGGTGCAAATCGTTGATATGTTCGAACAAAATCCATTTTTCTTTTTGCCAACACTATTAATGCAGCCTTAGATTCTTCTAGATTAATGGTATTAACAAGCCATTTATCAAGTAATAATTTTATTGGAATTCCTTGTGCTGAATGACTATATAAATATAATTCATCAACGTAAAACTTAATATCATTTCTAAGTTCCTGCTGCCTTTTTTTAAGAACATCTATCTGATCAACTACTCTAACGTCATAATCAGAAGCCAACTCATTAATTACAATACTCTCTGTAACTTGCGACAGCTCTTTTTTCAACTGATTAATCTCATCACTTTTTAAATATATGCTATCACGAGCTGTTAAATTAAGTTCTAATTCTCTAAGAGTTGCTACAGAAGAGGCAAGCCTAATCTGTTCATTTTGATAAAATAAATCAAGATCTTCTTTTTGCCCTGCAATAGCTTTACTTTGTTCGTAGTAATTAATAATATTATTCTTCATGTTAAATTGCAAAAGTCTATCTTCGGCAGACTGCAATTTTTTATCAGCAGAATCAACCTGAGCTTCAAAATACTTCACTACTAAACTTGTTTCTGTAGACCTCAGTAACTTATAATTCTTCATAAATACTTTTGAAAGTATTTTTAATGTCTGCTGACTAATACCTGGATCATCAGATGTATAAACCAATCGAACCAGATCACTATTATTTATGCGAGATATTTGAATCCGGCCAATTGACTGTACACTATAATGTTTACTCCCACCATAATGCAAAAGTCCATAAATATAGCTTGTATCCTTACTTGTGTATGATCTTGTAATATTGGTCAAAGTTTTCTTAAAATCAGAAGGCCTCACACCTGGAGGTATAATCGGGTCTTTTGCAAAATCTGAATAATTATTAATTCCATTAATTGAATTATCCGACTCTATAGTTGTTACTTGTGAAATATTAGGCTGATAATCTGGCAAATCATGAGATATTTGCTTTATTGCGTAATCCTGTGAATACCCTGAGTTTAAGTCGGATGGACTTGAACTAATCAACAGCTTCTGACCTTGTGTAAGAGATCTGTTATCGATGCCATTTAATTCTCTAAGTTTACTTATATTTACTCCATATTTTTTAGCAATAGAGTATAAAGTTTCACCTGGCTTAACAACATGATACTTTCTATCAGAAACCACTCCCTTTTTAATGATTAATGACTGCCCAGGGGTTAAAGTGCTACTACTAAGATTATTAAGAGTCATAATTCTACCAAAGGAAACACCATATCTACTAGCTATTAATGAAAGTGACTCGCCCTGCTGAACAATATGACTAATGAAATTATCATCGTCATCAACACGAACAGCAATCACATCCTTTTCAATACCACCATTATTAATATCACTTGTAACTACAACTTCTTCAGTACCTCTTACTCTATTTTGAGCAGCTCTATTCTTCTTTTTATTTATCTCCCTTTCTAAAGATCTAATTTCCTTTTCTAAATTATTAATCTGATCTTCCTTTTCGCGCTCAATTCCTGATTTATTGTTTTTAACAACTAAATCCTTTATACGTTTCGGAATAGATGATTGGAGCCTGTCATAATTAACCTGCGAAATATATTGATCATTATAATTTTCGAGAGATAAATCCTGAGTAAGAAGTTGTAATGAAGTTTCAATTAGAGTTTGACGCGATTTAAGTAAATTAATCATATTATCAAACTGAACATTGGTAGTAAAATAATCACTACGCCTCTGTGAAGTTGATTCAATGGAATAACCAGTTGCAATACCTGTGTAAATAATAGCTTCCGATTGATATACTTTTTCCTGATTACGTGTAAAATAATATGTAACCCCAGCAAAAATAATTGGAATAGCTATTAACAGCAATAAATTGCGTCTAAATAGTTTTATGATTTGAATTATATCCATATTTGTAGCTACGGTTTATCTTAATACTGTTATTAAATTAAACCTTATTCCAGTAATAACCTCAAGTGTTTGATAATTTTTATTAAAGCTGGCAATAGCTTGATGATATGAAACTGCACCACTAGTTTGAATTTCCTTTAATCTAGTATATTCAGCAGATCCAATTTCTCCATTTAAGAATTCATTTTGTGCCATCTCCATTTGAATCATAGTAAATGCCTGATAATCATTATATATTCTAATTTCACTTTGATCCCTTATCAAATCATTATATACAGATATTACTCTTTCTTGTAGATATCTAATATTAATTTCTTTCTGCGTAAGTGATATTTCAATCCACTTTTTTTGCTTCTTTATCCTATTCCGTCTATCAATCATTGGTCCAAGTGGCATTCTAATATAAAACATAGCTGCAAATGCAGAGCGCCAAGATGTAAGGTTAGAATAATTAGAATAACTTGTTACATTACCTGGTGCTGACCTACTCCAGTCATCATATCCCCATCTACCACCAATAGCATCCAAATTGAAACTAAAATACTCTAGCCATTCGCGAGCAGCAGATATTTGCTCATAATAATAATATTCAGCTTTAAGTTCTTCATATTTTGATGTTGGAGAATTATATGCTGCAGAGTCAACTAACACACGAAGTGGGGGAAGGCGCTTTGTTATATCATCTGTTAAAGGATTAAAATAAATATTATCATTACTATTTGACTTTTGTGCATTTACATTTGTAAAATACATCATCAATAGCAAAATAACTAAAATATTTTTTACCGAAATCCTCATTATTTCAATACTTAATACAGTAACTTCTAAACTACAAAATAAATAAGTTGCAAACTACTAAATAATTACTACCCTGCAAATTTGGCTCTTATTATTTTTCAATGTTTTTTCAACACTAAAATTTACACATTTGCTTTTTGCAATAACGCAGGAATTGTTCTGAGTATCAACTTCATATCACCCCAAAAGGAATATGTCTCTGCATACTTATTATCCAAAGCCTTCCTTTCATCATCAGACATGGCACCTTTCTTTCCTCTAAGTTCCACCTGCCAAAGCCCAGTAATTCCTGCAGGACCCAAAAATCTAGCACTCCAATCATCAGATGTAAGTAGCTCTGCTTCATAAAGAGGCAACGGCCTATTACCTACAATTGACATGTCTCCTTTAAGTACATTTAAAAGTTGAGGAAGTTCGTCAATACTAGTATTTCTAATAAAATTACCAATTTTACTTACTCGTGGATCATCTTCTATTTTAATGAAAGCAGACGAATCATTTTTTTTCTTTTGATCGATATACCAATATTCACAAATCTTATTACCACCAATGTACAGCACAGGCGAACAATCTATTCCATCAGGCAATTTATTACATTCAGGGCAATTGTAATTCATCTCATAATTATCAGTTACATCATCACTATTATACTGATTTAGATGTTTTAAGTCTGACAAATGCTTATCTGCCCCAATATACATTGAGCGAAACTTTAAGAAGTCAAAGATTTTGTAATTAGTCCCTACCCTTTTCGATTTATAAACAGGAGCTCCTTTCGATTCAATACGTATAGCAATAGCAACAATTAACAACAATGGTGAAAGGAAAATTAGAGCTATGCTAGATGTTATAACATCAAAGGCTCGTTTAATAAATGGAATTTTATAGTCTCGAAAAGCTGAATCCAGCTTAATATCTGACTTAATATTTTTATAGAAACGTAGTATGTATTCAATTCTTACATATAGCCTATTCAAATCAAGAGGAAACTGATATAAATCATCTACTATTCTTCCCTCTGAAAAAGCCGTGTTTGTATACTTGTCATCCTTCTCGAAAAGAAACAAAACAAAAGGGGTCTTAGCAAAGCCCTCTATTCCCCTAATTAATTTACCAACT
>QMPB01000106.1 GCA_003648395.1 Bacteroidota bacterium | reverse complement strand
TGCTATATGAAACACAAAATATATTTTGTGAAAAACCTACAAAATATATTTTGATACGCAGAATTCCCTTTTATTTTATTTTAGCTTTTTTAAATATAAAGCGAAAAAAAATAACGTACATTTGCAGAGAGTAATTAAATAATTAGAAAACACTTAAAAACAAATAATATGAATCAACAAAGACAACCACAAGGAGACTTAAATATGAAAAAAGTATTTCCAATGGCAATAGTAGCAGGAGCTATTATTTTATTAATAATTTTCTGGAGTAGAATGACTGTAACAATAGGTGCTGGTCAAGGTGGAGTTATTTTTAACACATTTGGAATAGGTATTGATATTAATGAAGGTGCAATGGACGAAGGTTTCCATTTTATTGCTCCATGGAATAAAGTATACGTATATAATGTACGTCAAAAAGAAAAGGCTGAGGAAATGAAAATGCTTTCTTCTAATGGTCTTGAAATTAGAATTGATGTATCAGCATGGTATAAGCCTGTATTTGCTGAGCTTCCTAAATTGCATAAAATTATTGGTAAAAATTACGAATCACAAATTGTAGTTCCATCAATGAGAGCTGCAGCACGTAGTGTAATCGGTAGATATACTCCTGAAGAGATATACTCAACCAAAAAAGATGCTATCGAAACTGAGATTTATGATGAAACTAAAAAGATTTTAGATGAAAAATACATCCTTTTGGATCGTATGCTAATTCGTAGTATAATTCTACCAGCTACCATTAAAACAGCTATTGAAAGCAAACTTAAACAAGAGCAATTAGCTCTTGAGTATAAATTTAAAATTCAAAGAGAAACAAAAGAGGCTGAACGTAAACGTATTGCTGCTGAAGGTGAGGCTGCTGCAAACAAAATTATTAATAGTAGTTTGACTGATGGACTTCTTAAGATGCGTGGTATTGAAGCTACAATTAAACTTTCAGAATCTCCAAATTCTAAAACTGTAATTATTGGTGGTGGTAAAAATGGTCTTCCTTTAATACTGAATAACTAATATTTCAAAATATATATATTATAACCTCAATGGATAATCTCTATTGGGGTTATTTTCTTTAAAGACATCATGAATAAACGTATTTTAAAACTAGCAATACCTAATATTATTAGCAATATTACTATCCCTTTACTAGGAATGGTAGACACTGCTCTTATGGGCCATCTTGATAATTTAATATACGTTGGAGCTATTGCTTTAGGATCCATGGTTTTCAACTTTATCTATTGGGGAATGGGATTCCTTAGAATGGGTACCGTAGGTTTTACAGGACAAGCTTTTGGCAAGAAAGATATAAAAGAAATTTTCCTTGTTTTGGCAAGAGCTTTAAGCATTTCAATATTTGCTACTGCTATAATATTGGCTTTGCATTACTATATTATTGACTGGTCGCTACTACTAACCGACTCATCATTTGCCATAGAATCAGAAGCAAGAATTTATTTTAATACTAGAATTTGGGCTTTACCAGCCACATTAATAATACTAACATTCAGTGGGTGGTTTATTGGAATGCAGAATACTATTTATCCAATGATAATTTCTATCTTCTCAAATATTATTAATATTTCTCTTTCGTTTTTCTTTGTTTATTACCTTGATATGAAAACTCAAGGTGTAGCATTAGGTACCGTAATTGCTCAATATATGGCCTTAGTATTAGTAATAATTCTATTCCTTAAAAAATACAGACACTATATTATACCTATAAGTTATGCTTCTATAATTAATGCCAAGCTAAAGCAGTTTATAAATGTAAATAAAGATATTTTTATTCGAACATTAGGTATAATCTTCGTAATGTCTTTTTTCACTATTCAATCGGCTAAAATTAGCGACACTACCCTAGCCGTTAATACAATATTACTACAATTTTTTCTTTTCTTTTCTTATATATTGGATGGTTTTGCCAATGCTACCGAGGCTCTTAGCGCTGAAGCCATTGGCTTGAAAAAAAATAATTTGCTTAAGCGAGTTATTAAGAATAATATGACTTTTGGGCTTATTTTTAGTATTCTTTTTACTATTTTTTATGCTATAGCTGGTGAATATATTCTTCTATTATTAACTAATAACAAACAAATAATTGAGACCGCAACTCCACAATTATATTGGGTTATTGCTATACCATTAATAAGTTTCACTGCATTTATTATGGATGGTGTATATATAGGAGCAACTGCATCAAAAGCAATGCGCAACACTCTTATGTTATCTTCACTATTAGTATTTTTACCAATTGCACTCTGGGGATTTGGAGATATGAATATCAGACTTTGGACAGCATTTCTTGCTTTTCTATTGTCCAGAGGAATTCTACTTTTATTAACTTTAAATAAAGCTGTTTATAGTAAAATCCAAGGCTTAAGTTAATTTATCACACGTTAGTATGAAGTAGATTAATACCAAGCTATTTAAAGAAAATAATAGAGTTAATTAGCAATCAATTAAAATACCATCTCATTATAGCCACTGCCTTTATCCTCTATACACAAAAGACTTACACAATAAATTAATTAAAATAGTTTTCATTTCTTTTTAACACAAGATATATATATTAGTAAATCTATATATATTTACCGAGTATTAAAATAACAAACTATTTATTAATTAACTATTATTAACATGAAAAAACAAGTACTAAGTTTTGTATTAATAGCAATAGCACTTATAGGCTTTGCTAATGTTTCTTTTGCGCAAGGAACCGTTACCGGAACGGTAATTGACCAAGAAAGTGGCGCACCTCTTTCCAATGTGGCAATCCAAATTGAAGGCACAACTTCTGGAGTTGTAGCTGATTTAGATGGTTATTTTGAGATTGAAGTTAGTGGATCAGCTACACTTATTATTTCATACCTAGGATATGGTGAAAAGAAAGTTACTGTATCTGTATCAAACAACAGCACTAAAAACCTTGGTAAGATTAGAATGCAGCCAAAGTCCATGGGTATTGGTGGTGTAAACATTATTGCTGACAGAGCAAAGGAAAGGGAAACTCCTGTGGCAATTTCTAATGTTGATGCTAAACAAATTGAGCTTCAATTAGGTTCTAGAGACATACCTTTAATTATGAATAATACTCCTGGTGTATATGCTACTGCTCAAGGTGGTGGTGCTGGTGATTCTCGTATTAATGTACGTGGTTTTGACCAACGCAATGTTGCTGTTATGATTAATGGAGTACCAGTAAATGACATGGAAAATGGTTGGGTATACTGGTCAAATTGGGATGGTGTAGCAGATGCAACGTCTTCTATTCAAATGCAGCGTGGACTTAGTGCTGTAAATCTTGCAACACCTTCTATTGGTGGTACAATGAATATAATTACAACTCCTGCAGAGCAAAAAGCTGGTGTAGTTGGTCGTTTTGAAGCAGGTTCTGGTGGATTTATGAAAACATCTATGACTGGTCACTCTGGTTTAATAAACAACAAACTTGCTGTAAGTGCTTCAGTTGCTAAAAAAGCTGGCAATGGAGTTATTGATGGTACTTGGGGTGAGACATGGAGTTATTACTTAGGATTAAGCTATAGTCTAAATGAAAAACATCGTTTAGAAGCCTACATTGTTGGTGCTTCACAACGTCATGGTCAAAATTTATACAAACAAAATGTTGCCGCTTATGATACTGATTACGCTAAAGAAATTGGTGCTGATAGCGCTGCTAAATATAAATATTCGAATCCTTCTTCTAGCGGAAGATTATATAATCAAAACTGGTCACCAGTAAGCGATTCATATACTGGCCAACAAAACTGGAATGGTAAAACTAAAGATCGTTATGATAATAGTTTTATTAATGAAAGAGAGAATTTTTATCACAAACCACTAGCTAACTTAAACTGGTATGCGCAATGGACAAAGAATCTTTCTCAGTTTACAACAGTATATTATTCTGGTGGTACTGGTGGTGGTACTGGTACTATTGGTAAAATGAAATGGAACTATTCTGATGAGCCTTCACGTATAATTGATTATGATGCTACAATTGCTAATAATGCTAATGATACTGCTTTTGGTATTCTTCGTAATAGTCGTAATAACCAACATACTTTTGGTGGAATTTCTAAGATTAAATATAAGATTAACGATAACCTAAAAATTCAAACTGGTATTGATGCTCGTTATGCTAAAATTGAGCATTATCGTGAAGTTCGTGACCTTTTAGGTGGAAATTTCTATATTGACCAAAGTAGTGCTTTTGATTCTCCATCTGAATATAATAAAGTATTAGGCGATAGAATTGCGTATAACTTCACCAACACTGTAAACTGGGTAGGTGCATTTATACAAGGTGAGTATAGCACAGAAAAAATATCTATTTATGGTACTTACGGTTTTTCTACAATAAAGTATAACTACACTAATCATTTTAAGAAGAATGATGAAGGTAGTGGTGAGCTAACTGCAGAATCAGGTTGGCTAAGTGGCTCTCAAATAAAAGGTGGAATGTCGTACAGACCAAATGAGCAATTAAGTGTTTTTGGAAATATAGGATTTGTTTCTAAAGCTCCTATTTTTGACAACGTTATTAATGACCGTACTGGTACTGTTACTGCTGATCCTAAGAATGAAAAATTTCAAGCTTACGAAGCAGGAGCTCTATATACTACTAAAAACAAAATGTTAGATGTTAAAGCTAATTACTATTATACTACATGGAAAGATAGAGCAATGAGTGTACGTACAACTAATCCAGATGGTTCTGAAGGTAATGTCTTCTTATCTGGCATGAATCAAACTCACTCAGGTTTCGAATTAGAAGCTAAGTATAGAATAATTAAGCAAGTTGGTATTGGTGCAATTGGTTCATTTGGTAACTGGGAATATACTAATGATGTAAGTGGAGAGTATAAAAACTATAATCCAGATACAACTATTAAATACAACTATTATGTAAAAGGATTAAAAGTTGGTGATGCACCTCAAACTCAGTTTGCTTTCTGGTTAGATTTATATCCAGTAAAAGGCCTACAAATGCAGTTTATTTATCGCTATAATACTAATTATTATGCAAATTGGGATCCGTTCTCAAGAACTGACGAAACTGATAGAGCACAAGTATGGGAAGTACCTAGTTATGGGTTGTTAGATTTCCACGTATCATATAATATTCCTCTCAAAGGACGTGTAGGACTTCAAGTATTTGGTCATGTATTTAATGCCTTTAATAAAATGTATATTTCTGATGCTGTTGATAATAGCCGTTATAATGGTTATTATGGTGCAACAGGTAACTTAAGCCATACAGCTAACTCTGCTGAAGTATTTATTGGTTTACCTCGTACATTTAATGTAGGTATTAAAGTATCTTTTCAATAGATATTAATATAATAAAACAAATATGCAAATAACATACAATAAGTAACTATTTTAATAAAGAGCCCAATACCTAAAATTAGGTTTGGGCTCTTTTTCTCTTAAATAATTCTTCATTAAAAGCACAACTTCTTTCTCAAGAGTCTTTAACCATATCATTATGAAACAAACATTTAACTCAGTATCAATAATAGCTATTTTAGCTTATCTATTTTTATTTACCGCATGTAAAGAAGATAATAATGAAGAAAATATTATTCAGAATAAGCAAGCATATGTAGTAATGTTATCAATGGATGGTTTTAGATGGGATTATACAGATCTTGTAAACACTCCTAACTTTGATAAAATAGCACAAAAAGGTATTAAATCAATAGTGCGACCTTCTTTTCCAACAAAAACATTCCCAAACCATTATAGTATAGCCACTGGTCTTTACCCAGACAACCATGGCATTGTAAATAATACTTTTTGGGATCCCAACAGACAGGTTATTTATAAAATTTCTGATAGAGATAAAGTAACGGATGGTTATTTTTATGGTGGTGAGCCAATATGGGTAACTGCTGAAAAACAGGGAGTAAAAGCTGCTTCTTATTTTTGGGTAGGATCAGAAGCTGAAATAAATGGATATCGTCCTTCTATTTGGAAACTTTACGATCATAATTTTCCTTACTACCAACGAGCCGACTCCGTAATTTCATGGCTACAATTACCTGAAAATAAACGCCCACATTTAATTACTTGGTATGTAGACCAACCGGATAGCTATGGACATAAATACGGACCTAATAGTGATGAAATAAAAACTAAAGTAGAAGAACTTGATGCACTACTAGGATATTTTATGGACGAAATTGATAAACTAAAAATCTCCGACGAAATTGATGTAATTATTACTTCAGATCATGGAATGGGAGAAATAAGAGATGATAAATTTATTAATCTAAAAAACATGTTTAATTCTTCGTGGAATATATTTCTTAACGGTAGTAATCCTGTATATAATATTTGGGTAAAGGATAATTTTAAAGACTCTGTTGAACAAGTATTATCCAATATTAACCACATCCATTATTATACAAAAAACTCTATCCCCGAACGTTTGCACTATATGAATAATGAAAGATGTGGGCAGTTTGTGGTTATGGCTGATAGTGGATATGCTCTATATAATAAAAGCTCTGTTTCTTCATTTGGCATAGCAGGTGCACATGGCTACGATAATGAGAATATGGACATGGATGCAATGTTCTATGCATACGGGCCACATTTCAAAAACAACTATGAACATCAACGCTTTAATAATGTTGATATTTATAGCTTAATTTGCAATATCCTAGATTTACAAATGGCACCTAATGATGGAGAATTTAATAATGTTAAAGGATTATTGAAATAACTAATTATTAGAATTCTTAGTACATGACAAAAAACAAACAATCCGTTATATTTATTAAGCTATATTACATCAATTAGTATTGAGGCGCATATTCTTGTCGGCAAAAAGACAAAAATATATTAAACAAAATCACCTGCCTACCGGATTTCTTCCCGAAAGGGATAGTAAGCCGGTAAGAATCAGTATCTAGAAAAATATTGTATTTAGTGTTATATCAATTTATTAAGACGTATTGAATACTGCATTAAAAAATGTCAAATACTTAGGTTAGAGTTACTATATTTACAAATGTCTTAAAGTTTCTAAAAAAGAATAAGCCTATATATTATCCTCTGATTTTAAAACTTCACTATTTTCTTTTGAAACAATATGTCGTTTAGTACTCACCTTTGAATTAGGTTTTAGAATATCTTCTTCTTTTTCTATTATTTCATCAATTTTCTTCAATGATTTAGAGCGAGAGAATCGTTGACGAAAACTTTTTTTAGACATATCATCTTTTTGTTCAACCTTCTCTTCTTCCAATTCAATCTTTTTCTGCTTTTTTTTATACTCAATAGCCTTCTCATTTATTATCTGATTTTTCATACTCATTCTATCAGCAGGAAAAAGTTTATCAAGTTCATTTTGGCAATAAGTAGCAATATCAGGAAAAAAAGCTCTAAATTCTGCTTCAAAGAGTTCATAATCATCAATTAAGTCTTCAACAGCAAATTCCATATTAGATTTAAAATTTGCTCTTTTCGATAAATACTGAAAACTACGACGAAGACCTTCAAACTTACGATAACTAGTAAGCCAATTTTGCATTATAAAAAATGGAAGGATCTTCTTTGTACGACTTGGCAACAAACTATAGTGACGTAGCAATATACCGTAGCTATAAGTAGTAAAGCTCGACAAATGATATTCTGAATAATCATTCCAGTTTTTGGCAAGAAAATGGTCGTAATAAACATCTGCTATTACTCCAGCATATTTTTGATACTTTTTGTGAAGACGAGCACGAGTTTTAATAAACTCGGGATGATGATCGGTATAATAATCAATTCTACGGTGCAACATTATGCCATCAATCACCTCTTGAGGCAAATGGGAGATTTTATTACCACGAATATGATCGGCAATAAAATTACCAAGCATAATATACTCATGATCTCCAGAAAGCTTTAAATGTGCTAAAAAATTCATTAATTTCAGATTAATACATTTATAACGAAATATTTAATCAATTGTTTCACTATAGTTTAATATAATACAAAAATATGAAATCTTTGTATTAAATGAAACACGCAAAACACCTATTTTTAATTATCATTAAAGGTAATAATCTTGATATAAAATATCTTAAGGTTTGCTTTTTAATTTCTAATTCATTTAAAAAAAACAGTATATTTGCCACACTTATACTAAAATAGCAGTATATAATAATATGATAGGGAATATTTATTTATCCTAACAAAAAATAGCCGTTCATTTCGATACCCGTTCATTCGAAAATAGATCAATAGAATGCCATTCTATTGGGCAATAATTTTACAAAACAAAATCTTATATAATTATGCAAAAAGCTGTATTACTAGGAGACGAAGCAATAGCACAAGGAGCACTTGACGCTGGAGTTTCTGCTGTGTATGCATACCCAGGCACACCTTCTACAGAAATAAATGAATACGTACTTCGTTCGAAAGAGCATAGAAACGGAGATGTTGTAGCCACATGGACTACTAACGAAAAAACATCAATGGAAATGGCCATTGGAGCAAGTTATGTTGGCAAAAGAGCATTGGTAACAATGAAACATGTTGGACTTAATGTTGCTGCTGACCCTTTTATGAATGTACCTATCACTGGTGTTAACGGTGGTTTGGTTATAGTAGTAGCAGATGATCCATCTATGCACTCATCGCAAAACGAACAAGATTCAAGATATTATGGACTATTTGCACAAATTCCTATTTTAGAGCCTGTGAATCAACAAATGGCTTATGATATGATGCCATATGCTTACGAAATGTCTGAAAGACTTAATGCGCCTGTAATGATGAGAATCACTACTCGCCTAGCTCACTCTAGAGCTGGTATTACTTTCGGCAAAAAAACCAAGCAAAATGAATTATCTCTTCCAAAAAATCGCAAACAATTTATATTGCTTCCAAGTATTGCAAGAGTACAATATAAAGATTTATTAAATAATTGGCCTAATCTTATTAACGAATCAGAAACTGCTGGTTATAATAAGTATATTGATGGAAAAGATAAATCCAAAGGTATTATCACAACAGGTATTGCTTATAATTACCTGATGGAGAATTATCCTGAAGGAATTGATTTTCCAATATTACAAATTGCACAATACCCTCTTCCTAAAAAAATGATTCAGAAAATCTATGATGAATGTGGTTCTATAACCGTATTTGAAGAAGGTGCACCTGTATTAGAAGAAGGTTTACGAGGAGTCCTAAATAATGGCAAAACAATTAACGGTAGACTTGATGGAACTTTACCTCGCGATGGTGAGTTAAATCCTAATCTAGTTGCAATAGCAATGGGATTAAGCGTTCCAGAAATTAGTGCTACTCCTGAAGTAGTAACTGCACGTCCTCCAGCATTATGCGCAGGATGTCCTCATACAGATTCTTATACCGCACTTAATATGGTAATGGAAGCTCATGGCGATGGTCGTGTATTCTCTGATATTGGATGTTATACATTAGCTGCCCTTGCTCCTCTTGAGTCTATCAACACTACTGTGGATATGGGTGCTTCTATTACAATGGCAAAAGGTGCTGCTGATATGGGATTAATTCCATCGGTAGCAGTTATTGGAGATTCTACTTTTACCCATAGTGGAATGACTGGTCTTTTGGATGCTGTAAACTCAAAATCATCAATCACTGTTATGATTCTTGATAACTTCACTACCGGTATGACTGGTGGACAACATTCGCAAGCTACAGGTAAACTAGAAGCTATTTGCGAAGGTCTTGGCGTTGAGAAAGAACATATACGTGTTCTTAATCCAATTAAGAAATATCATGATGATAATACCAAAATCATGAAAGCAGAATTGGCTTATATGGGTGTAAGTGTTATTATCCCACGTCGTGAGTGTGTTATTACTCTAAACGCTAGATTACGCGCTGCAAAGAATAAAAGAAAATTAGAAAAAGCAAATAAAGAAAATAACTAAGATGAAAAGAGATATAGTTTTAGGCGGAGTTGGTGGTCAAGGAATATTGACTATTGCAGCTACAATAGGTACTGCTGCTGTAAATAACAATTTATATTTAAAGCAGTCAGAAATTCACGGAATGAGTCAACGTGGTGGTGATGTAATGTCAAACATACGTATTTCATCTAATGAAGTATTTTCTGATTTAATTCCTGAGGGAAAAGCTGACTTAATTATTGGAGTAGAGCCAATGGAGGCTCTTCGCCACTTTAAAATGTTAAAACCAGGTGGCTGGTTAATTACAAACCAAAAACCATTTATCAATATCAAGAATTATCCTGAGCTTGATGATGTATTGGCTCAAGTAGATGC
>QMPB01000105.1 GCA_003648395.1 Bacteroidota bacterium | reverse complement strand
TATTGAACTAGTAAGCTCCCCTATTCAGTACAATGAGGAGAATGCCATTATGAGCATGTTTGAAGATATTACAGATCGTATAAACTGGACAAATAAATTAAAAGAGAGTGAATATAAGTTCCATAGTATATTTGACTCAAACCCAAATGCAATTTGCATTTTACGGAAAGATAATGGTTTAATATTAGATATAAATCCTAGTTTTACTACTATTAGCAATTATAGTAAAAAAGAATTAATCGGCAAAACAGATAAAGAACTTAAGATTTACAATAGTACTATTGATAGAAATAAAATTATCCTACTTCTTGAAAAATATGGCAAGATTGACAATAAGGAATTTCTGTTTAAGAAAAAAGATGGCGAATTATTCTCAGGATTAATATCAGGACGAATGATTAAGATAAACAAAGAAGATTGCATTCTATTTGTAGTACGAGATATAACCGAAAGTAAACGCATACAACATGAACTATTTACCGCAAAAGAAAAAGCTGAAGAACATGATCGATTAAAAACTGCCTTTCTTGCCAATATGTCGCATGAAATTAGAAATCCAATGAATGCAATTATTGGCTTTTCAGACTTACTTAAAGACGATAATTTATCGAAAAAAGAGATTGATAGATATATAGATATTATACAATCAAAGGGTGAAGATTTATTAGTTTTAATTAATGATATAATTGATGTTTCAAAAATAGAATCAGGAGTAATTGAAATTAATAGTAAACCTACAAGCCTAAATAAAATCATACATAATGTAGGAATGAACTATAATCAAATAATTAAAAAGAAAGATGGACTTTCGCTAAATATCATTATTAAACATAATCCTATTTATATATACGCAGATACAACTCGCATACATCAAGTATTTAATAATCTGTTAGATAATGCAATTAAATTTACAAATAAAGGGGATATTTCCATAGAGGCAGATATAGTAAATAAAGAAGTCGAAATAACTATATCTGACAGCGGTATAGGTATTATGCCAGAAAAACTGCATCTAATATTTGGTAGATTCATTCAATTGGAGAGTAAAAATATTATTGCAGGATCGGGCTTAGGCTTAAGTATTACAAAAAGCCTTATAGAATTAATGAATGGTAAAATAGAAGTTGCATCTAAATATGGTAAAGGCACTAAGTTTACAATTAAGTTTCCTCTTATTGAGCCCCCTATCTAATAAGCAAATTAGTTTGGTCTTAAATAATTGAAAAATAAGGATTAAATACGTAAATACAATATAGTCACTCAAAACCTGAATGGATGGGTATTTTTTTTTAGTATGGGAGAATAATTTATTTTATTATTAATAAATAAACATCTTCTTTGTCTTTTTTCATCAAATAATGTTCTCTAGCATATTTCTCAAGACTTTCATCATCAGACATTAGCTTATTAGCACGTTTTTTATCTGCAGCAATCTGTTTCTCATAAAACTTTTTCTCTTCAGATACTTTTTCTAATTCTTTGTTTAATCTACGCTGTTGACGATAACTATTAGCATCTATAAATATAATAAGCACAAGAAATCCCAATATAGTTAATACATATTTATTTTTAAATACTTTTATAACACTCTTAATAGATTTCATATACAATTATTTATTCAACTAGTACAGCGCAAATTTACTAATGATAAATCTGGTTAAACTAAAGTATAAAAAATGTTTTCAACTTATAAATGTTAGTTGATATTAAACAATGCTAAAGAGCCTATTTTAAAAGTTTTTTTAACAACTAAACATACAATATTAGATTAGTTTTGTACAGAATAAGAAACAATAATATCAGTTGTATGCAAGAATTAATCTTAGCCATAAACCCAGGTTCTACCTCTACAAAAATAGCTATCTATAGACGAAGTAATAGAATTTTTATTAAATCTATTTCTCATAGTTCAGAAGAGTTAAAACCATATACTGATATTGCATCTCAGTTTGAGTTTCGCATGAATATTATTCTTGAAGAAATAAGAAATGCTCAAATAGAAACTGATAAAATTATAATTGTAATGGGACGTGGCGGACTGGTAAAGCCAATTCCATCAGGAGTTTATGCAGTTAACGATGCTTTAATTGAGGACTTAAAAACAGGAATAATGGGCCAGCACGCTAGCAACCTTGGCGGACTAATAGCTTATGAAATAGCAAAACAACTTCCTGATGCCAAGGCCTATATTGTTGACCCAGTTGTTGTTGATGAATTTGAAGATTTAGCAAGACTTTCGGGCCATCCAAATTTTGAAAGAAAATCTATTTTTCATGCATTAAATCAAAAAGCCATTGCTAGAAATCATGCTAAAACCCACCACCTAGAATACAATGAATTAAATTTAATAGTTGCCCATATGGGAGGTGGAATTAGTGTTGGAGCTCATAAAAAAGGTAAAGTAATAGATGTAAACCAAGCCCTTGATGGTGATGGTCCTTATTCTCCAGAAAGATCAGGAACTCTTCCAATAGGAGCTGTAGTTGAAGCCTGTTTTAGTGGAGATTACACCAAAGATGATATGAAAAAAATGATAGTTGGTAAAGGGGGATACATGGCTTACCTAGATACTAATGATGCATATAAGGTAGAATCTGCAAGTAAGAATGGAGACAAAAAAGCTACTCTTATTGAAGAAGGAATGGCATATCAAGTTGCAAAAGAAATTGGCAGTATGGCCACTGTATTAGAAGGCAACGTAAACGCAATATTACTAACTGGTGGCATTGCGTATGGCAAACCATTTATTGATATGTTAAACAAACGCATACAGCATATTGCACGTATATTTGTTTATCCTGGTGAAGATGAGATGAAAGCCCTTGCTATGAATGGACTTCGCGTAATTAAGAACGAAACAGAAATACTCGATTATAAATAGTTTTATCACAAAAAATTAGATAAAATATCACAATCAATTAACACCATTTAACTTTTATTATAATAATAACTTTTTAAATTTGCGTTCAGGTTAGCTATAATAACAAAGCACCTTACATTATCGAAAAATAATGTAAATAACTATTTTTTGTATATTGAAATACCTACTAATAATAATGTAAATGACAGTTATTAATATTATTATAATATTTAAGTAACTAATTATATAAATAATGTAACAAATAACTTAACAATTCGTAAATAATTAAATTAATTAAACAGAAATATAATGAAAGAATTCATTAAAATATTATCAATAGCAATTATTGGAGGGCTAATTGTTGCAGGTTTTCAGCATTATACAAATAATAATAATGAGCTAATAACAGATAATAATATAAAAAATGAGGTGATTAACCCAGCTATGTTTCAAAAAGTAAGCAATAATTCTGATGCTACATATGCAAGTCCTGATTTAAAGGTTGCTGCAAATAAAACACTTCATTCAGTGGTATATATACTTACCGAATTTACTAGTAAGAGTAGTGTTTATGATGATTATTTTAGTATTAATGATTTCTTTGGCAACAAAAAAAGAAGCAACTCTGTACTAAGAGCATCGGGCTCAGGTGTAATTCTATCTTCCAACGGATATATTGTTACTAATAACCACGTAGTGCAAGAGGCTGATAAAATTACAATAACACTAAATGATAAAAGAGTTTATAATGCAAAAATAATAGGTACTGATCCCACAACAGATCTTGCATTATTGAAGATAGATGAAAAGGAATTAGAGTTTGTTTCTTATGGTAATTCTGATGAACTAGAGGTTGGAGCTTGGGTATTAGCAGTGGGAAATCCATTTAACTTAACATCAACAGTAACTGCTGGAATTATTAGTGCAAAAGCTAGAAATATAAATATACTAGGAACAAATTCAGCTATTGAATCGTTTCTGCAAACCGATGCAGTAGTTAATCCTGGCAACTCAGGAGGCGCATTAGTTGATACTGATGGCAAACTTGTTGGAATAAATGCAGCAATAGCCTCTCGTACTGGTAGTTATATTGGGTATTCTTTTGCTATTCCTGTTAGCATTGTTAAGAAGGTTGTTAAGGACCTTAAAGAATTTGGAAGAGTTCAAAGAGCTTATATCGGAGTTACAATTAAAGAAGTAGATGCGAAATTAGCTAAAAAACTTAATCTTGATCAAATTGCAGGAGTTTATGTAGAATCAATATTAGAAAAAGGTGCGGCTAAACAATCAGGTATTGAACAAGGTGATATTATTCTAAAGGTAGACAACATCTCAGTTAATAGTTCATCAGAATTACTTGAAAGAGTAGGCTTACATCGCCCTGGCGATAAGATTAAGCTTGAAATTATTCATAATCAAAAGATTAAAGATTACGATGTTGTATTAACCAATACATATGGCGAAACAAAACTTGATGATATTTCTGATTTGAATAATATGCAACGCACAGGAGCCAAATTTGAGGTAATATCCAGCTCTTTAAAGAAAAACTTACAAATAAACTATGGTGTGCAAGTTACAAGTATTGAAGTTGGTTTATTTAAATCAGCAGGCATACGTTCAGGCTTTATATTGCAAACAATAGATAAAAATAAAGTTACAACTGTAAAAGAAGTAGAAGAAGCTCTTAAAAATACTTCCGGTGGAATACTTATAGAAGGTCTGTATCCAAACGGTGTAAGAGCATATTATGGCATAGGAATATAGTTTTAATTATACAAATGGTAATATATTTGGATTTAAGTTTTTAATTTCATAGATTTGCATACAAGAGTGTGAAAATTAATCTAATTATTTGCTTATAAATATAACACCTACTAGTTAATAGATTTACTAAAAGTAAATACAAATATTAATATATGAGACAGTTAAAAATAACTAAATCGATTACTAATCGACAAACAGCCTCACTAGATAAGTATCTACAGGATATAGGTCGCGAAGACTTAATTACTGCGGATGAGGAAGTTCGCTTAGCTCAATTAATTCGAAAAGGAGACCAAAGAGCTTTAGATAAACTTACTAAAGCCAACCTTAGATTTGTTGTATCTGTTGCGAAACAGTATCAAAATCAAGGATTAAGTTTACCTGATTTAATTAATGAAGGTAATCTTGGTTTAATAAAAGCTGCAAAACGTTTTGATGAAACTCGTGGATTTAAGTTTATTTCTTATGCTGTATGGTGGATTCGTCAATCAATATTGCAAGCACTAGCTGAGCAATCTCGTATTGTGCGTCTTCCATTGAATCAGGTAGGTTCATTAAATAGAATAAACAAAGCTTCTGCAAAGATGGAACAAGAACTTGGTCGTCCTCCTACTGCTACTGAACTTGCTGAAGAATTGGACTTGCCAATTTACAAGATTAAAGCTTCACAAAAGATGCATTCGCGTCATGTATCAGTAGATGCTCCCCTTATGGAAGGTGAAACATCTAGTATGCTTGACGTAATGATTAATAATGAAGACCCAAATACAGATACTGATCTTATTAAAGAGTCGTTAGGGCAAGAAATTGCTCGTTCATTAAGTACTCTTAGCGAAAAGGAAAGAGATGTTATAAACTTATATTATGGTATAGGCCATGGACATAGCTGGACTCTAGATGAAATAGGAATTAAATTTGGTCTTACGCGCGAAAGAGTTCGTCAAATTAAAGAAAAGGCTATCAGAAGACTTAAACATAATTCTAGAAGTAAATTATTAAAAACTTATTTAGGACAATAGAATATCTTTAAAGAACTTTAATAAATTTATTTAATAAAAAGAGAGCTTATTTCAATATTGAAATAAGCTCTCTTTTTTATTATATTCTTATACTTGTTTTAATTTCAGATAATAGCTACTCTCTCCTATTCCCTTTGAAATATATAAAAGTGAAATAATGGAGATATAATGCCCAATATCATTTGCTGTTAAATATTCAGGATGTATATTCAATTTTAATACTACAATAATTGCTGATGATATGGAAATCATAATTCCCAATGATATTTTATTTGAAATACCTTTAATAAAAAAGGAATTCCCTATTACTACAAACCCTAATAAACTAATAGCAATATCGGTAATCATAAAAAGAAACTCCGAATAACTAATTGCTAATGAAAGAAATAATGCGGATTTAAATACAAAGAAAGTATTTAATACTTTTGAATTAACCTCTTCATAAGTTGCTAATTGTGCAAATATTAATGATGCCGACAAAATAGTCCATGGAACAAACCTAGCATATTCGGCAGCTATATAACCACCATGAAAAGCAGAGCCCACAAAAGCAGCAATGCTCACAAATAAGAAAAAGAATCCCCAATTCTTATTTACAGCCATATTCATATAAAAAAAATAAAAAGCAAAAATGCCAAGTATGAAATCACTAACCATCAAATCTGGATTTGTTATTATAAACCAATAAGTATTTTAAAAAATACAAATGCAAAAGTAATTTAAATAATTCAATTAATAATCTGTGTTTTTGAGTCCATCTAATTTATAATATGAATGCTAAAGAACAAATAAAAAATTTCATAATAAACGATATTTCTAAAGATAATATTAATGCTATTATTAAGAATAATAAAGTAAATCAAGAGATGATTGATTTACTTTGGAAAATAAGCATTTCTAATGTTCACCCTCAGTCGTGGCGCGCAGCATGGATGCTTTTTCATTTACTGAACAATAGTAATAAGGAGTATATCCGACCCTATTTAGATCAAATGTTAGACCTATTAAACACCTTTACTCATAATGGTCAGAAACGTGAGATAATGAAAATTATATTACTATTTGATGTTGAAGAAATTGAGATGGGAAAAGCAGTAAATATATGTTTTAAAATCTTATTAAACTCCAAAGAAGCTCTTGCAGTGAGAGTTCATGCTATGCAAATAATTTTCAATATTAGTATTATTGAACCCGAATTAAAATCTGAATTGAAAGATGTATTGAAAATTATTATTCAAGAAGATTCTCCTGCTTTAAGAGGCAGAGGCAGAATATTATTAAAAAAACTGAAGAAGAATTAATACAATCTAATTCTAGGATCCAAATAAGCATATAAAATATCAACAAGAATATTTATTAGGACGAGAATCACAGAAATAAACATTACAGCACCCATTACCACAGGGAAATCATATTTATTAAGCGCATCAACAATTGCAACACCAACACCTTTCCAGTCGAAAACAAACTCAACAAATACAGCTCCTGCCATTAATGATGCTAGCCAACCAGAAATTGCAGTTATTACGGGATTAAGTGCATTTTTCATGGCATGATTTCTCAAAACCATATACCTAGAAAGACCCTTTGCTTTTGCTGTACGAATATAATCTTGAGACATAACTTCCAATAACGAGCTTCTAGTAAGTTCCACAACAATTGCTAGTGGGCGTATGCCCAATACAATTGCCGGAAGAATAAGGTTCTTTAGATTTATATACTCACCACGACCAAAATCATCAACAGAATATAAGCTACCAAACATGCTCAATCCTGTATAATCTTCAAGCACAAAGGCAAATAGCCAAGCAAATAGTATTGCAGCAAAGAAACTTGGAATTGACATTCCTGAAACACTTAATACCAAAGCTAATTTATCGAACCAGGTATCTTTATATATTGCAGATAATGTACCTACAAAAATTCCAATTATTAAAGCCATAGAAACAGCCACAATGGCTAATAAAGCAGTTTTAGGAAAAGCTTCAAAAAGTATATCTGATACTAAACGAGAATTCTGATACGATCTTCGTAAATAAGGTTTCTTAAATACAATTCCAATTTCATCACCAAAAGTGATAAATGGTTTAGTATCACCATATTTATTAGGATTTAGAAACCAGAAACTCTCTGCATCTTTAGTATTGTGAATAGATATTATGGATAAATCATTTATATAGTTCAAATACTGAACACTTAATGGCTTATCTCTTCCTAAATCGTGATTAATAGCAGCTACAGAAGCACTATCAGCCCTTTGGCCAAGCATCATACGTGCTGGGTCACCAGGCAAAACATTAAATAATAAAAACACCACACTTACAACTCCCCAAAGAACTAGGAATCCATAAAAAAGACGTTTTAATATAAATAATATCACTCTGCTATTTGTTTATTAGTTTACTAATATCTGGGAAATTATTATGATGATACTTTGCCACAACTTTTCCATCGCGAACAATAATTAAACCTGGGTTAGATCTTATTGCAGCCTTTAAAGCTGTGTCATCACTATTATAGATTTTAATATCGGCTATATTATTCTCATCAATAAATTTCTGATAGTCTTCAGGCAAATCACTATTAAGCATTACAACTCTATAGCCAACTTGCTCAGCAATATCAATAAAACTCTTAATATATTGTGCAGGCTTATCTTTTACTTTCGCAACACTATAAATAATAAAAATATATGTATCGCCTTGGTAACTAACAATTTCTTTAGAATGATCAGCTCCATCCTCACCTATCATAGGAAAAGTATTCATCTCCGAAATATTAGGATCTATTTCTCTTGAAGAAAGCCACTTCCAATCAGCCATAAAAACAGAATCCTGCCATGGTAACTCCTTACTTATGTATTCCTTGGTATCACCAGTTTTCTTATTTTTATATGTTAAGTAATACTTTATTGGCTCCGGATTAGCAGGCAATAGTCTAGAATCTACTTTCCATGATCTAAAATCAATCATTGGTAAATTATTAATATTATAAGACTCGAAAAATATAAAACCAAAAACAATTCCCAATAAAGCTGAATACTCTAAAACTTTAGATTTATATACAGAGAAGTCTTTTCTACGAACAAAAAGCAATATAACTAATGCATTAATAATAAGGTTCTTATAGAATGTTTGCCAATTTGAAATGATAAGAGCATCACCAAAACAACCACAATCAGGAACAGGACTATATAGTGCATCATATAAAGTAGTTACGGTAAATAGTAACATCATAATCAAACTCAAAATGCTAACATATTTTGTTTTCACACGAAATAAAAGCAAAGCTCCCATTGAAAACTCGACAGCATTAAGTAATACAGATAGAATTAGGGCATAAGGCGCAGCCCAATCCATGCCATAAGCATAAAAATAATCTTCTATTTTGAATTGTGTCCCTAATGGATCAATACCTTTCACTATTCCTGAGTACACAAATAAAACACCTACTAATATTCTACTTACTGATAATACAGTTTTATCAATTTTAGGAGCAAAATATCCTATAAATCCAATATTTATAATCAGAAATAAAAGGAATAATAAATTATAGCCATCAAAAATAGAAATTGCGTAAGCACCTAATATTGTTAGTGATAAGAAAATCCAACTTATTATTTTATTTTTCATAATTTAGATCTTATTATTCTCCTTCAGAAATTTTTATTAGTGCAAACATTGCATAATTAATCATATCATTATAGCTTCCTTCAGGGCCTTCAGAGATAATAGTTTTCCCTTTATTATCCTCTATTTGCTTTAAGCGAAGCAATTTCATAAGAATAATATCGGTAAGTGACGAAATGCGCATATCTCGCCAAGCTTCACCATAATCATGATTCTTATTAAGCATTAGGTCCTTAGCAGCGATTATGTATTTACTGTATAATTCAATAACAAGCTCTGTAGGCATTTTTATATCCTCATCATCTTTTGGCTTATGATATAATTGTATAAGAGCCATTACCGAATAATTTACAATAGCTATAAATTCATCGCGTATATCTTCATTAATTTTCTGTTCACCTTTTTCTTCTATACTACGAATTCTATTTGCCTTTATAAAAATCTGATCGGTAAGACTAGAAGTACGAAGTATACGCCATGCAGTACCATAATCCTTAGTTTTCTTACTAAAGATATTACTGCATAACTCTATATTATCCTTAAATTGTTGTTCAGTTTTTGTCATTACTCTTTATTGAATTTTATGTAGGCTAAAGTAAAAAAATTAGGCTTATAAATAAAACTCATTTACATAAAAAAATCATCTTAAATAATAGTAATTAATTAAGATGATTTCTAGAATACTATAAAAGCAGCTATTTATTCTTTTGCCGCCTCTTTATCAGCCATTTCCTGAATTATTTGTTCTGCGGGCTTTCCTAAAGTAGCTTTATAAGCTTTCGCATTTTCCACAATATCACTATTAGGATATTTTGCTATTAGCTCATCAAGAACTTCAGCCGCCTTTTGCCATCGATGCATTCTATCATCCAATATAAAAGCTTTAAACTGTAGTGCTGATGGTGCAATTTTATCTTGAGGATACCATGCAATAATAGTATCAAGATTTGCAATTGCTTCAGGAGACAAACCTAATCCAACATTAACCTGAGCACATTCAAATAAATAATTC
>QMPB01000104.1 GCA_003648395.1 Bacteroidota bacterium | reverse complement strand
TCGATTTGAGCAGTTTCACAATTGAGAGTATTAAGTTTCTATATCAATGATTTAATTTGTTTATTTGATTTATGATTATATAAATTTTATTAATGTTCAAATTCCTTATTAATTTAAATATTTTGTCTGTTTTAAATGGCTTACAACTACAATATATACCCAACCCCCACCGTAAAAGTCATATAATCAACTTTTTGGTTAAATGAATTAGAATATGGTTCTCCTTCCCAATCCCATCCTACAGCATCTTTAAACTCAATACTTGAACTAATATAGTTACCAAATAATAGTACATAATAGGAGTTAACCTTGTATTTAAATCCTGCACCAAGTAAATATCCAAAACCATATCCTTTCGCCCTCTCAACATAATATTCTCCTTTGTCATTTATGTCATCAATTTTGGCTGTTCTAATTAGCACTCTTGGCGAATAGGAAGCAAAATAGCCACCCAAAGCCTTAATATCCAACGAAAGGTTATCAATTAAAGGAAATTTTAAATATGGACCTACGAGCATTCCTCCACTTGTCCAACTCTCTGTACTTTCAACATTAAAATCATATTCAGGATATGCAGTGTTCAATTGATCTTTATAACTACCATCATTCATACCATTACCGCTATAATTTATTATTATCTGCATTCCAAAGTTATGTGTAAATCGATAAGCATAATCAAAGGATACTGCAATACCAGTATTGGCAAACCCTGATGTTGAATCATCCAATACGGCTTTTTTAAAATCATTCAATGGAAATGAAGCGCCAACGGAAAGTCCAATGTACTGACTATTTACCGATTGCCCAAATGAGAATTGCGAAATTAGCAGAAACAATATCAATAGTTTTTTCATTTGTATTGGTTTAAAAGGTTAAGAACAGTAATGAAAACAAAAATTAAAATAATATATTGAATAAATATTTACTAAAACTGTAAAACAAATATAAGATATTATTGGAGAAGTATACTATTGTAATAACAGTAAATTAAAAGTTGATATCCAACTGTTTATACCAACTCAAAGTCTCATCCTTATGCCTGATAACTTTACCATTATCAATTAACCACCTAACAACTTGAATAATATCATCTTCATCAAAACCATCAATAGACGTAACAAGCTCATATAAATGCATCTGGTTATTCTTGAGACTATTACTTATATTTTTTTGAATCGTATCAAACTCTATCTCATTCAAATCAACTTTATTTTTAGCTACACAAACATCACAAATACCGCAACGCTTTGCATTTTTCTCACCAAAATACTCCAATAATAATTTACTTCTGCATTCAAGCGAATTGTTAACAAAACCAAGCATTGCAGACAATCTTCTTTCAGAAGACACTTTCTGATTTTTATAATTCTCATCTGAAAGTTGAATATGATTAATACTAAGCCTTTCGTAGGAATAAATGAGTTGCGGTTTTACCCTTATTGGAATATAACTTATAATTTTTTGCTTATTGAAATAAATGAGTTTCTTTATAACATTTTCACGAGTCATTTCAGAACGCTTAGCCAATAGCGTTTCGTTAATATTAATATAATCACTAAAAACGCCCGAATAGGATCTCATTATTTCTTTTAGCAAACGATCGGCACCAGGATTATCGACAATAAAGGTATATAATTCAGTTTTATTTAGAGGCACAAATAATTTTGAATACTGCCCTGCTGACTGAATATAAAGGAGAAACCCTTCCCTCTCTAGGAATTTTATCGAGTTATATACCTGTAGAATATTAAAATTGTAGTTATTTGCAAAATCAGCAATATTAAAATCAAATCCCATATCCTTGCCTGTTCCTTCAGGTATTTGAAAATAATTTCCAATGGCATTATATACACTTTGAATAGTACTCATAGGAGGGAATGAGGCTATTAATCTATCTTTTACATTAACAATATCTGTATCGTTATACAACAATGTGGCAGCTGACGTTTGTAAATCGCGCCCTGCCCTTCCTGCCTCCTGAAAATACGACTCAATGGAATCTGGTAAATCATAATGTACAACATATCTAACATTAGCTTTATCAATACCCATCCCAAAAGCATTAGTAGCAACAATAATATTTACTCTACCTAAAGTCCAATCTTTTTGTCTTGTATCTCTAATTTTAGTATCCAAACCAGCATGATAATAAGTAGCACTTATATTATTCTTATTAAATACTTCTGCCAGTTCTCTTGTTTTTCTTCTACTACGTACATAAACAATTGCCGAATTATTATCATCTTGTAGCTTCCGAATTAAAAAACCAGTTTTATCAAATTCTTTAATAACATTATATGCTAAGTTTCTCCTTTCGAAGCTTGTTTTTAGTACATTGGGAGTACTAAACTCTAGCTTTTTCATAATATCATCAACCACTACTGGGGTTGCTGTAGCGGTAAGAGCTAAAATTGGCACTTTTGGAATAATTGTCCTTATTTCTGAAATTTTAAGGTATGGCGGTCGGAAATCATATCCCCATTGTGAAATACAGTGAGCTTCATCAACGGCAAGTATACTCACTTTCATACGGCTTATTACATCCCGTGTAATTGGAGTTGCAAGTCTCTCGGGTGATATGTATAAAAATCTGAGATTTCCCACCAAGGCATTTGAATAAACAGATTCTACTTCATCATGGTGCATACCAGAGTATATTGCCGCAGCTTTAATATTATTCTTTTTAAGATTTGCAACCTGATCTTTCATTAATGCTATTAGTGGCGTAATAACAATACAAGTACCTTTAATAATTAATGCCGGTACCTGAAAGCAAACTGATTTTCCACCACCTGTGGGTAATAATGCAAGGGTGTCCTTACCATCTAGAATTGAGTCAATTATTTCCTCCTGCATTGGTCGAAATGCTGAGTGTCCCCAATAGCTAATAAGTATTTTCTTTGCTTCTAAACTCATATATTACAAAAATAAAGAAACTAGACAAAAAAAAATGAAATAAAAAAAATAAGACTAATTTCCAAGTAAACTGGTTAACATAGAGAAAAGTTCCTTGTAATTAATTGGTTTTTTAAGATAACCGTCACATAAATTATCGAGGCATCTTTGTTTATCTTCTAAATTAGAGAATGCTGTTTGTGCAATTATGTAGATATTTGGATTTTCTTTTTTAATTATCTCTGAAGCTTCAAATCCATCCATTACCGGCATCTTAATATCCATAAGAATTAAATCAACAGACTTATTTTCACGACAAATATCAACAGCCTCTTTACCATTTTTAGCCCAAATTATTTTTGATTTGGTATGTTGAAGTAATCCTTTTAAATAAACAAAGTTTTGAACAACATCATCAACCACAAGAATTGTACGTTTTGACCAATTAACTCCCTCAATATTAAATATTTGATTAAAATACTTCTCTTTATTATTGTGTGATTTAGTATTAATAGGTATGGTAAAATAAAATGTTGACCCTTCGTTTAACTCAGAATCAACCCAAATATTACCACCCAAAAGCTCAACAAATGATTTACTTATGGCCAGCCCTAAACCAGTACCTTCTTTATTTCTACTATATGTATCTTTATCCTGACCATATTGATCAAATATTATATCCCTTTTGTCCTCACCAATACCTACTCCTGTGTCCTTAACAAAAAACTGAATATTAGTTGGCGAAACACCAGAATAGCCAAACTCTATATACCCTTCTTCGACAAACTTTAGAGAATTAGTTAATAAATTGCTAAAGACTTGGCGAAGACGATGGGCATCAGTCTCAATTTTCATACTATTAACCTGATCGGAAAGTATCAACCTAAGTTCAATATTTGATTTACCTCTATTTTCTTTTTCATGTTTAAAAGTTAGAAGAACTTCTTGCAAAAAAGTATTAACATTAAATTCTGCCTTTTGAATGATAACCTCTCCTGCTTCAATCTTCGAAATATCAATAATATCACCAATTAATTGCATCAATGATCTACCAGCACTTTGTATAAGTTTTGTAAATTGTCCTCGTTCTTCATCAGTAGTATCTTCATCCAAAAGCAAATCAGAAAAACCAATTATAGAGTTTAATGGAGTACGAAGTTCATGAGACATACTTGCCAACGACAACGTTTTTAATTTATTAGCTTCGTCGGCTTTTCGTGTTGCCTCAATCAATTCTTTTTCATAATTCTTCCACTTGCTAACATCTCGAATTATTGCAAGTATATTATAATCACTACTCCCATCAAGTTTTGTAAGACTTATTTCGGAGAAAAAAGTGTCTCCATCTTTTTTCTTATGAATCCATTCAAAATTTTGTGGTCTGCCATTAAGTGCATCATTAAGGAAGCCTTCTTTATTATATCCATTATTTTCCTTCATCTCAACAGATGAGGGAGAAATATCGGCAATGGTCTTACCTAATATTTCTACATGCTCATAACCAAACATTTGACATCCTTTGCTGTTAATATCTATAATTGTATTATTTTTTAATAAAACAATACAATCATTTGCATTTTCAAAAACAGCATGATACCTATATTCACTACTTTTTAGCCCCTCATAAGTAAGAATATGCTCCTCTTCAAGCATAAGCAGCAATGCGAGGCTATTTATTGTATCAATCTCTTTATCCGAGAACTCCCTAACAACAGTATCAACAATTGCCAATGATCCCATAGTCCTATTACTTAATCTAACAGGGACTCCAAGATATGATTTTAAATTAAATTTTGCAACAGCAGAATCAGAAATAGCATATTCTGTTTCACTCAAGTTATTAATAATAATTGTCTTATCTTCACCTAAAATTGTTGCTTCATAACAAATATGACCAATAGCATCCTCTACAATTGGCTTATCTTCATTATTCATTTCGCTAGTTGTTGCAACTAGAATTGAATTCTTAGAATTAAACTTATTATACACACAAAATAATCCTCCAAGAACTAGTTTTGCTTCTTTAACTATTACTAGAATATTTTTTTCAGGCTCAGGGGTAAGCTTGCGAATAATATTACTAAAAGAAAAACTCATAGGTTAATTAATTACATTAATACTAACTACAAACATTTAATACATAAAAAAGACTTCCATGAATTTCTTCTTACGTAAAGTAATTCATAAAAGTCCCCCAATAATTACAATAGTTACAATAGATAAGAATTCTCATCTAAACAAATTCCTCTTTAAGCTCTATTAGTTCTTCAACCAAAGATTCACTACTTATTTTAAAAGCTGCAAATAATTCTTCAGCACCTTCCATATTCTTATCAGAACCCATTATTTCGAGCTCCTTAGCCTGCTGCTCTACAGATGGAGCTACAAAATTTGCAACAACTCCTTTTATGCTATGCGAATTAAATTTAAGACTATCATAATCAACATTTTTTATACTTGCGTTAAGAGCCTCTATCCTTTCCGGATACTCATTTAGGAAAATATCAATAATTTCCACTACTATTTCATTATCAAAATATTGAAATGTTTCGGTAAATTGTTCTTTATCTATTACTCCCATTGGTTAATTGTGTTAGTTATTGCCTTCATTTTATTGAAATATATAAATAATTCAACATTTGGGTATGACAAAATTAACAAAACTTCTTTCCTAATAAAGGTTTTAAATAATTATTTTTCGTCTTTAAGTAAAATAAATGGACTAGAAACCCAATAATGAACCAATCTGGAAGGTTAAAAATGATACTAAATATGCTAATAGTGTGGTATAAATAGTTAAAAACAAGGACCATCTCCAGTTACCTGATTCATTTTTAATGGCAGCAATTACAGCAATACATGGAAAATATATTAATATAAATAACATAAAAGATAGAGCAACTAAAGGAGTAAACACATGCTCACCATTTTTATCTCCACTTTTATACACCTGACTCTTAATTCGTTCAACCAACAATTCATTATTTTCAGGATCACCACTAGATTGATAAAGAACTCCCATTGTACTTATTACAATTTCTTTTGCAGCAGAACCAGCAATTAAACTTATTCCCATTTTCCAATCAAATCCGAGTGGTTTTATAACCGGTTCAATAAACTTACCAAGCATACCAATATAGGAGTTTTCTTGTAAATCACTAATCTTAGCAGACTTAAGAATAGCTACTGAATCACTGAGTATGTAAGATTGTGTAGTTTGCTGAACCAACTGTGATTCAATAATAGAAATTTTATTGTCGTATTCATTTGTTATATCAGCATTTTGCGGAAAATAGCCAAGTGCCCAAACTACTATTGAAGCAATTAAAATAATACCCCCCATTTTTTTAATATACTGCTCTCCTTTAAACCAAGTTTGCTTTAGTACTGAGGATAGAACAGGCATCCGATAAGGAGGAAGCTCCATCACAAAGGGAACAACTTCAATCTTAAAGAGTGTTTTTTTCATCATCCAAGCAACAATTCCGGCTAATAGAATTCCCAACATATAAATTCCAAATAATAAACTACCCCTGAAGTCTGTAAAAAATGCATTGATTAACAGTATATAAACTGGATATCGAGCACTACATGACATAAAAGGTATTATAAGCATTGTTACGAGCCTGTCATTTTTATTCTCAATTGTACGTGTTGCCATTATTGCGGGTACATTGCAGCCAAACCCCATAAGCATGGGCACGAACGATTTACCATGTAATCCAACCTTATGCATTAATTTATCAACAATAAATGCTACCCTAGCCATGTATCCCGTAGCCTCCATTAGTGTTAAAAAGAAAAATAGTATTAAAATATTTGGAAGAAAAACAATAACTCCTCCTACTCCACCCAAAATACCATCCACAAGCATATCCTTAAACATACCATTAGGAAGCCAGTTTGAAAGTAAATTACCGGTATAAGATACGAGTGTCTCTATCCATTGCATTGGATAATCGCCAATATAAAATGTACTTTGGAAGGTAATCCAAATAGCAAATAAAAATATAGGATAACTAAGCAACTTACTTGTCACAATGTTATCTATTATCCTACTTCTAGTAATTCTATTGTGCCTATTATCTGGTTTAAGCGTTTCTTTTAGAGCACCTTCAATAAATCCATATTTTGCATCAGTAATAACAGTTTCAATATTCTCATTACGAAGCTTTGATATACTATCTGATTCAATAACAGCATCTTTTTTTATTTGTGCAGCATTACCACAAATATTAATTCTCTTAAGCTCTTCATTATCTTGTTCAAGAAGTTTAAGTGCTAAATACCTGGGAGAAACTTTATTGGTTAATTTCTTATTATCCTCAATATTTATTAAATCTTGAAGTTTTTTAATGGATTTTTCAATTCTGTTTCCATAATTTATATGAATATGCCGCGTAATAGGTTCAGTATCTGTACAAACTGATATAATTGTATCAAAAAGTTTTTCAATACCTTTACCCTTTGAGCCCACTGTTGGAACCATAGGTATACCAATCATTTTTGATAGACTGGGATAATCAAAAACATCACCTTTTTCCTGAAACTCATCCCACATATTAAGTGCTATCACAACCTTTACATCCATATCAATAAGTTGTGTTGTGAGATATAAATTACGCTCTAAATTGGAGGTATCTATCACATTTACAATAATATCTGGAATACTATTTACAATATGATCCCTAACATATAACTCTTCTGGTGTATAACTTGTAATGGAATATGTGCCAGGTAAATCAACAATATTAAATGTATAACCCGAATGTATAAATTGTGCTTGTTTAGCATCAACAGTTATACCTCCATAGTTACCAACTTTTTCTTTTGAGTGCGATGCAAAATTAAAAATAGTTGTTTTACCACAGTTAGGATTACCCACAAGTGCAACATTAATAATTCTACTTTTACTATTAATTGGAGAAATATTTAATGATTGTTCGAGTTGCAATATTCCGTCAAATTCTTTTTTTAATCCATCTGAGCTACCTGTATTCACCTCGATTAAAGAAGCTTCGCTTCGTCTTAGCGATACCTCATAACCCATTACATTATATTCAATGGGGTCTTTTAACGGAGCATTTTTTACAACAATTACCTGTTTACCAACAACAAAACCCATTTCAATAATGCGTTTCCTGAAGGCTCCTCTACCTCTAACTTTAATGATAATTGCCTTATCACCGCTTTTAAGTTCAGAAAGATTCATGGATAGTAATTGTTATATCTTATTATAGAGCAAAATAAGACAATTTTTACAAAGTTTCAAATACCCATTATCAGGTATATATATTGTGCTCTATAATGAAAAAAAATATTAGATATTCTCCTAAATTTTTAATATGGAGTAACTATTTCTTCATTAAAATATATCAAATGGTGAATCTGTGTAAAAATATTTCCCACTCGATATCCCCAATGATTTGCAAGTAGCAAACTACATTCACTTATAGCATTTTCACGAGCAGCAAGAGTATTCTTCTGCATGAGTAAGATAAAATCTTTCATGTCTTGATAAATATCAGCTATATTTTCTGACAGACTTGCTTTTAATGGTTCCGTTTCATTAATGTATTGTGGGTCAATAAGCCAAAATTCATCGTCTTTACCAAAAATACCCCTCAATGTGGTAAACACTACTTCCCATTGTTCCTCTGTAACAAAACGTTCATTTGCTTCAGGAGTTTTAGGCTGTATTTCAGGTAATAGCGTTCCTTTAACATATAATAAAGGCAATATACGTTGTATAAAATCAAGAATAATTTCTTTATCCTTACCTTCAATAGTTTCAAAAAAGTAGCAAAACTCATTTGCTACTGTTGCCATCTCAATAACTGATTTTGACAAAGTAATATCGTCCAAAGAAGAACTTTTCATAGCTTATTTTTTTTTGCAAAAATAGAAAGAAAACTTATCTACCACTAATTAATAGTTTTTAGATGATTGATTTAAGTAGACATTTCCAATGTTCTATATCAATCCCATCCTAAAAAAGGTGGCACCCTAATCAAAATTCAAAGTTTTTACCATACTAACAAATTTAAGATTTGTATTTCCGAAAGAATACTAAGCCTCCATTATGGCTTTAAATTATCTAATAATTTTCTAAAGTAACAATTATTCCGATTAGAAGTAATATTAATAACTTTGCAACCTTGAATTAATTTAAGGTTGCAAAGTATAATGACTATTACTTTTTTTTAAAAAAATGATAGAATTTTTATTTATAAATCTAGTTTAAAAAAACAAATACATATGAAATATCTCAACCAAGTTTTATTTGTAATTATTATATTTTCAGTTATTAGTTGCAATACTGATACTAATGAATCTGAAAAGCAAAAAAATATAACTGATGAACAAGATAAAATTTCCTACATAAGTTTATCGGATGTTAATGCAAAAGCCATACGGAAGAGAGGTGCAACTATAACTAAAGTAGCAGCTACAGAACTTAGCTCAGCTCTTAAAAAAGCCATTAAAAATGAAGGTGCTGAAAAAGCAATACTTTTTTGTAATAATAATGCCATGAAAATTACCGACTCTCTAGCCACAGCTGAAAATGTTACAATTAGAAGAATTGCAATAAAAAATAGAAATCCTGAAAATGAAGTAAATGCAAAAGAATCTGAAATATTTACCGAATACCTTATGGAATGGCAAGACGGAAAAACCTTAGAATCAAAAATTGCAATTGATAATAATGGCCACCCTGTTTATTACAAACCCATTATTATTAACAAAAAGTGCCTAACATGCCACGGAGAACCGGGTAAAACTATGCCAAGTAATATAGCATCAAAAATTGAAGAACTATATCCTGATGACAAAGCTATCAACTTTGAAGATGGCCACCCCAGAGGTATGTGGGCAATTACTTTTATTAATATCACTTTAGAAAAAAACTAATTTAATGGGATTAGCCTGTATTCATTGTGGAGAAGATTGTGGGAAACATCCCATTATGTGGGACGACAAACCTTTTTGCTGCAACGGCTGTAAGACTGTTTATCAAATTCTCAATCAAAACAAACTTGATAAATATTACGATATACAACCCATGTCAGGCATTAGAGTAGACAAGGTTGATGTTGGTAATAAATACGCCTATCTTGATAATGAAGAAATAAATGAAAAACTATTAGACTTTTCAGATGGAGGAATTAGTAAGGTAACTTTGTTTGTACCAACAATTCATTGTGCCTCATGTATTTGGCTTCTGGAAAATCTAAACACACTCAACAAATCTATCATCACATCTTTTGTTAACTTTCCAAAAAAAATAGTTAGCATAACCTATAAAGATACTGAAATAACTCTTCGTGAACTTGTTGAACTATTGGCATCAATACATTATGTACCTGAAATAACTCTGGATCAACTTGACAAAAATGACAGTAGTAAAAGTGACCGCGACTTACTAATAAAAATT
>QMPB01000103.1 GCA_003648395.1 Bacteroidota bacterium | reverse complement strand
GTTCCCTGCCTGCCGGCAGGCAGGTATCCCTTGAACTATGGGGGCGATTAAAAAAAATATCATAGTTCATAGGAAACTCTTGTTCCCTGCCTGCCGGCAGGCAGGTATCCCTTGAACTATGGGAGCAATATTATAACCCTTGCCTATCTACCAAAAGGTAGAAACTATGGGGGCTTTTTAGTAATGCTAAAGTACTATTTTCTTAATAATTATGTATAATAAAAAAACTCTATCAAAAATATCTTTTGATAGAGCTTCCATACTATTCTATGATTAGTCTTCTAGAATAATTTCATGAGTAATCTCAGATACATCTTTTAACATAGCTGTTACTCCGCAATATCTATCTTGAGACAGATTAATTGCCTTTTCAATCTTTTCAAGAGGAAGATTTCTTCCTTTAAAAGTATATGTTAAATGTATCTTATTGAAAATTTTAGGGTGTTCTTCCGTCAATTCTCCAACTACTTTTACATTAAAAGCATCGAATTCAACGCGCATCTTAGCTAATATAGATCTAACATCCATACCTGTACAGCCGCCTAATGAAGCTAATGTTAGTGGTTTAGGTCTTGCACCTCTGTCTTCTCCGCCAACTTTCTCATCTGCATCAATTGGTATAATATGTCCATTCACTTCTGCATCGAAGGACATCCCTTGCTTCCATTCAATATTTACTGTAGTTTTCTCCATTATTATAGTATTTTCTTATTTATAGATTCAATTTAAAGTGTGCAAATGTATTAATAATTTGTTGGTTATATTAACTAATAATAGTTAAACTTACACAAAGATAGAATGCTATAGAAAGCGCCAATAAATAAAGAATAAGCTAAATGTTGTCATAATTACAATACTAACTAAAGCATACATTCTAAATACTTTTTTCGGCCTATACTCTTCTGGCACATGATTGTGTGTAATTACTTTATAATTTAAGATTGCGATAATTGGAGCTAGTACAAAGCTTAAGGTAGTAGCAAAATCAACCATTTGTTTCATACTACTAATAAAGAAACCTAGTATTATAAGTGAACCGATTACTAGAATAATCATCATGGATATCCACCACTTTTTTTCTTTCTGTGGAGTATTAATCTCTAATCTTTTAAAACTAAGATTTAGAGCAGGAACCATTGATCGCGTATAAGCATCAAAGCAAGTGAGCGTTGTGCTAAACATTGTAGCTAATGCTGCAGTAGCAATAATGGGATATGCCCACATTCCTATACTATTTGTAAACAAATCAATAAGCTGACTAGCAAACGCTGAAGATGACCCGCTAAATTCTTCACCGCTACCATACATTACTAAAGCCCCCAATGCTAAGAATGCTAATGCAAGAATTACCGTTCCAAAATAGCCAATTTTAAAGTCCAACAAAGCTGCTTTTAAATCAATATTGATTTTCATTTCTTTGCGTTTGGCTTCTGCCCATATTGATTGCCATACAGATATATCCATTGGACCTGGCATCCAACCAAAAAATGCTATTAAAAAAGCTACATCCATTGGATTATTCATATCAAAAAGCTTCACTATTTCCGGATTTGGATTATAACCATTCTTATAATAGGCGCTTATTACTGCAAACATTGTTGATATTGCAAGAATTACTATTACATATTTTATCAACTTATCAAGTATAGAATAATTACCCACAATTAGTATTATAGCTGTTAATAATAATAGTGCAGCACTTATCCAAAAAGTAGGAATACTAATACCAAAAATTGTGGCAACTAAACCTGCTGTTACAATGGTTACTCCCGATTGTAGTACAAACATAGAAGCAATGGTTACAGCTAAGAATAGCCATACTGCCCACCTTCCAATTTTTGAATATCCAGTAATTAAGTTATTTCCTGTAACAGCAGTATAACGAGGAGCAAATTCAAAAAACGGGTATTTTAATAAGTTTGCAATTATTATTACCCATACTAATTCGAACCCAAAACTTGCTCCTGCTCTAGTACTTTGAACAAGATGCGAAACACCTACTGCAGCGCCCGCATACAAAAGACCAGGGCCAAGGGTTTTTATTAATTTATCTAAATTCATAAGATATTATTATATTATAAAACTAATTAGTAGGTACCTATTTATTTACTTCTCCAATTCGTTTTTCTATGGAATTAATCTTTTGTTTCATTCCAAGTTTTCTGCCTTTTCGTATATCTATTGTAATAGCAGAATATACTCTCTTAGAAACTGGCTCTAAGACTTTGTAAGCTTTATTCACAATATCTAACGCTTCTTCTAAAGTGTCGGTTTCTATACTTGTGCCCATCGGATTTAACTTATACGACACTCCACTTTCATCTATCATTTTTAATACTTGACTCACGTACTCACTACTTCCTTTATCCCCTTTATCTGTTGGAAAGATTGCGAAATTTAATATTGTTGACATAATTTACTATTCTTATTAATCATAAAAAAACAAATTTACATTTTTTATTCCAGAAAAATTAAATAATTCTTAATTCAGAATTACATATTCATTTATATATATTATATTTGCATTATCACAAAACATAAAGCTATGAGGAATCTCCTATTATTTTTATTATTGATTAATTCATTTATCAGTTACAGCCAAATTACTATTACCAGTATTGATATAGGTAGTGCTGATGATACCGTGATATATAGTTCTGCCAAAGTAAATACTCTTGATTTTATTTCAACAGGTACAAATCACACTTGGGATTTTAGTTTGTTGCAAGCAAAATCCCAAACTATTGAGGGATATGTGGGAATGGCTAGTGTAAATATGATATATAAAGTTGCTTTTTTTGGCAAATCTAATTTAGCAAAACTTGGAGAAGATATAAACTTATTAGGATTAAGCATTGCAAATCCTTATACATTTTATAAAAAGGATAATAACCAATTAAAGGTTGTTGGAATGGGAGGAGAAGTCAGTGGAATTAATGTTCCTATAGTTTATACAAGTTCTGATATAGTTTATAAATTCCCTATGAATTATGGAAACTTAGACTCTAGTGATTCGCATTTTAGTATTGGATTTCCAAATATGGGATATTTAGAGGAAGACCTACATAGAATAAATGAAGTTGATGGATGGGGAACGGTAATTACTCCATATGGAACATATCAATGTTTGAGATTAAAATCAACTATTAATAAAAGTGATTCCGTTTACATTGATTCATTAAATTTTGGTGCTAGAATTCCAAATCCATCAATTGAATACATTTGGTTAGCTAAAGGGATGGACTTTCCTATTGTAAAAGTTACGGTCGGATTAACAGGAATAAATTTTAAATATATTGATAATTACATAGATTTTACTAGTGTAGAAAACGCTCAACAAGAGTCTTTAAAAGTTACTGTTTCGCCAAACCCATGTACTAATAATCTGCTTATAAATATTAGCAAAGAGAATAAGTTATGCGACATAAGAATATACGACTATACAGGAAAAATAAAGTATAATAATACTATGAAAAACTCTAAAATAATTGACGTTAGAGCCTGGGCTAGTGGTATTTATTTTATAGAAATAAATACCCCCGATAATATTATAATAAGAAAGAAATTTATTGTCTTATAATAAATAGTTGGCACAAAAAAAAGGTTTGCAAAATAATAAATTGCAAACCTTTTTTGTTTATTTAAATCTGTTTAAGAATGGGTGATAATCACCTTTAATTCCTATCGGTTTTGAATTCCTTATTTTATGTACAATCTCTATACTCTTTCTAGCATGCTCTAGCCCAAAACCCTTACCACTTAATATATGCTTATAGCTATCAGTGTGAAGTTCCGTAAAACCACCGCTAAATTCAATTTCATCACCGTCAACAGTTATAGACCTATAGGTTCTTTGCCCTTTAGCCACAATATCAGCAGGCAAGTTACTGTCATCTACACTAAGAAACCATCTAACACGAGCACGATCAAGCTGTAAAAAACCAGAGGCTGATTCAGCATCCGAATAATGAACAATATTTGTATGAACATCCCCAAAAATGTATGTTAGCATATCGTAAAAATGAACTCCAATATTAGTTGCAACACCACCACTTTTAGAGCTATCTCCCTTCCAACTTACAAAATACCATCTTCCACGGCTAGTAATATAGCTAAGATCCACATCATAAACTTTATCTTTTGGCCCATTATCAATTTTTTCTTTTAAATCAATAATTGCCTGATGATGCCTAAGTTGTAAGATATTATAAATATTTTTACCACTTTCTTTTTCTATTTCTTGAAGAGCATCAATATTCCACGGATTTAATACTAATGGTTTTTCGCAAATTGCATGAGCATCATTACGAAGAGCTAATCTAATATGAGAATCGTGTAAATAATTTGGCGTACAAATAGATACGTAATCAATCTTTTTATCACCGTGACGACGTAGTTTATCTAAATGACGATCAAATCTCTCAGGCTCTGTAAAAAAAGATGCATTAGGATAAAAACTATCAATTATACCAACGCTATCAAACTTATCAAGAGCTGCTACCAACTCATTATTTGTATCTTTTATAGCTTTCATATGGCGAGGGGCAATATATCCTGCTGCACCAATAAGCCCAAAGTTTAGTTTTTTGCTCATAATGTCTTTTGTACTTTATAATCTTTCAATTCATATTTTTCGTTACTCTCAGGGCAAATAGCAATACCATTATCATCAAATTTTAATCTATGCCCAAATTCGCTCATCCATCCTATTTGTCGGGCAGGATTACCAACTACTAAAGCATAAGCAGGAACAGTTTTCGTTACCACAGAGCCTGCTCCGATAAATGCATATTCACCAATATCATGACCACAAACTATTGTTGCATTAGCACCAATTGACGCGCCTTTTTTAACCACCGTTTTCTCATATTGTCCTCTTCTATTAACTCCAGATCTAGGGTTAGTAACATTCGTGAAAACCATACTCGGGCCAAGGAAAACATCATCTTCACATTCCACTCCAGTATAGATAGAAACATTATTCTGAATTTTTACATTATTACCAAGAATTACTCCAGGAGACACTACCACATTCTGCCCAATATTACAGTTTTTACCAATTATACAATCCGACATAATATGTGAGAAATGCCATATCTTAACACCTTCTTCTATTTTACAGCCCGCATCTACAATTGCTGTTTCGTGCGAGAAATATTGCTTTTCCATAATAAATTTGTTATTTTTTGAAAAACTCTAAAACAGAGTCTGTAATATATTTCAATTGTTCGTCATTCATCTCAGTATGCATTGGCAATGAGAATACAGACTTACTCAAACATTCGGTTATAGGGAAATCTCCCTCTGAATATCTATCATCTTTATAAGCTTTCTGGAGATGCAAAGGCACTGGATAATAAACCATCATCGGAACACCTTTTGAGTTCAGAAAGTTTTTTAGTTCATCTCTATCAGCATCTTTCAATTTCATAGTATATTGATGAAAAACATGACTTGATTTATCATATCGTGCTGGAGTTATAATATGTTTATGATTTGCAAATGCTTTATCATAATAATTAGCGGCATAATTTCTTGCTGCAGCATATTCATCCAAATGACGAAGTTTAACATCAAGAATAGCTGCCTGTATTCCATCTAAGCGCGAATTCACACCTACATAATCATGATAATAACGAACTTTCATGCCATGATTAACAATAGCTCTTAACTTGTCTGCTAGCTTATCATTATTAGTAAAAATAGCTCCACCATCGCCAAAAGCACCGAGATTTTTTGAAGGAAAGAAAGATGTACATCCTATATCTCCCATTGTTCCAGTTTTACACTTACTGCCATCATTCATTATATAGTCTGCACCTATTGCTTGAGCATTATCTTCTATAAGTGCTAGATTGTTCTCTTTAGCAATCTCCATAATCTCTTCCATGGGAACACTCTGTCCAAAAATATGAACAGGAACTATAGCTTTAGTTTTAGGAGTAATTGCTTTACGAATAGCTTCTGGGGTTATATTATACGTATTAGGATCGCAATCTACTAGTACAGGGGTTAAGCCAAGTAATGCTATAACTTCGGCAGTTGCAATAAAAGTAAAAGAGGTAGTAATAACCTCATCTCCTGGCTTTAGACCAAGTGCCATCATTGCTACTTGAAGAGCGTCAGTTCCATTTCCACAACTTATTACATGCTTTACTTGCAAATACTTTGCTAAATTATCTTCAAAATCTTTTACTACTTTGCCTTTAACAAATGCTGTAGAATCTATAACTGCTTGTATACCCTTATCAACTTCCTCTTTAATATTATTATATTGGGATTTTAAATCCACCATTTGAATATTATCCATAAGCTAAAAATACTTTCTAATCGTTTGTTTATTAAATTTTAAAGATTCGTTCTTTCCACGTTTTCTTTACTTCTTCTTTCTCCTCATAATAGTTACCGTAACCATAGCCATAGCCATAACCATAGCCATAACCATAACCACCATAATTACTATACTTCACATTCTTATCCATATCTACATCATTAATGATGATAGATAAATTCTTAATTTCCGTAATATCAGATATCTCTTTAACTGTATTTAATGCTGCTTTTGTTGTATAATTCTGACGAACAATGTATAAGGAAACATCGGATCTTTTCATCATAAAAATAGCATCAGTTACTAAACCAATAGGCGGAGTATCTATTATTACAATATCATAGATCTTTTTAAGTTCTGCCAATAATTCACTCATCTTATAACTTTCTAATAATTCGGATGGATTGGGAGGAACAGGGCCTGCTGTAATAATATCAATATTTGAATAGCTAGTTTGTTGTATTATTTCATCAATATTAGAACGCCCAATCAGGTAATTAGTAAGACCTTTATCGTTGGTAATATTAAAGTCATCAAATATTTTTGGCTTGCGAAGGTCACAACCTAGGAGAATAGTCTTCTTATCTGCAATTGAGAATATTGAAGCTATATTAATTGAATTAAAAGTTTTTCCTTCGCCACTATATGTTGATGTTATAGATATTACTTTATGTTCTTCTTGATGAGCAAGAAACTGAAGGTTTGTTCTAATTGATCGATATGTTTCTGAAATTACAGATTTTGGCTTATTCAGAACAACAATATTATCTGCTTCTTTATAATGCCCTACAACACCAATTATTGGAAGACTCACAACACTCTCTATATCTTTCTTACTTTGTATTTTATCATTAAAAAAATCTAGAACAAAAATATAAGCTGTAGGAACAATCAATCCCAATAGAAGAGCAATTACAAGGTTAAGTGCCTTTTTTGGAAATACAGGTTTTGCTTGTCGTGATTTATCAATTACAGTATAATCAGATACATTTCCTGCCAATGTAATTCCTGATTCTACACGCTTTTCAAGTAGAAATGAATATATCTCTTCATTAACATTATATTTGCGATTAATATCAATTAATTCTCGTTGCTTCGAAGGCAATGTCTTTATTTTTTTCTGAACATCAGCTAATTGCTTATCAATACTATTAATTTTTATATTAGTAGTCTTACCAATATTGCTAATGTTTTCTAATAAAGCTTGCTCTGTATTTTTAATTTTAAGATCTATTTGTTTTGATACTGGGTTAAGCTTTGTACTAGTAGCCATTATCTCATTTCGCTTAATATACAATTCATTAAGCTGGCTAACTAATTGCAACAGCATTGGCTCTTCAATTCCAATAACAGAAGGCGCTACCATGCTCTCTTTATCCGCTAGGCCTTTCCTAAGGTAGTCCTCAAGATATTCGAAGTATTTGCTTTGTAATTCAACATGTGCCCGTTCGTTGTCAAGAGCTGTTAGCTTATCAAAAGTTCGCCCACTTACATCTTCAATATTAAGTATTTTATTATCTCTGCGATAATTTTCTAGGTTTTCTTCTGAAGTAGTTAAAGCTGTATTTATTTCTTTTAGTTGATTATCAATAAACGTAATAGCATTAGATGATTGCTTATTTTTAAAATTAAGATTATAATTAACATATGAATTAGTTAAGGCATTTACCATTTCCACAGCATGACTTTGACTAGAATGCTTCATTGTTATTAAAATTATTGTAGCATCATTATGAAGAGGTTTTACACTATACTTACCATTATACATAGTAGCTAATGCATCAACAGAATTTAGATAAAAATAAAACTCTTTGTCATCATTATAGTCATAATTATATTCTATTGTAAAGCTGAAAAGGCCATATTTAATTTGTTCTCCATAGTAAAATACCTTATTTAATCCTTGAGGCAAGGCTATGGTTTCATTTTCATAATACTGGTTTGTTATATAGCTATATAGTTTTATTGGCTCAGCAATTGGCTCTATCATTAATCTAAACTCTGTACTACTAATCATCTCAATATCAAATTTTATTGATGTTGCTTGTAAATGATTACTGTCTAAAATAATTTCAAATGGAGTATTGCCAAACATTTGGTTCTCTCTAATTTGCCCATATCTATAATATGAAACTTGCCAATCGGTACTTAATATAGCATTTCTTGTGAGATCAAATGATTTAAGGATCGCCATTTCGTTTTCAATGTTTACTGGTTGTTTCCAAAAAGAACCAGAAGAAAACGGGTTGATATCTTGATTATCAACCATCACCAAGACTTTAGAGTTGGCCTCATATACAGGATCTGCATATTTGTTGAATAAATATGCTCCTGTCAGACTAATTATTAAAGCTAATACAAATAGTTTCCAATGTACTAAAGCTTGAAATATTAGAGCCTTTATGTCAATACTATCTTCCTGATAGCTATCGAAATTATTAAAATTATCTTCCATCAATTATTTTTCTTATTGTGGGTTCAAATACTTATTTCATTGCATTAATAAATGTCATTAGCACTATAAAGGTAGTTATAGAGCTCAGTATCAGTGCATATGGAAATTGCTCAAAACCCCATGTTTTGGCATTTAATGATTCAACGTATACTATATCGTTTGGCAGCAAATTAAAATTAGCTGTTTGTATTAAATTTTGGTCTAATAAATCAATAAAGTGAACATGCTCTTTACCATCTATTTCTCTAATTATCATAACTCTTTGTCTATTTCCATAGCTAGTCATATCACCAGCCACAGCTAGAGCCTCAAGAATATTTAGTTGCGATACATAAGGGGCATATCTGCCAGGACGCTTTACCTCACCTAGCATTGTAATTCTAAATCCTGAAAGCTTTAATGTAACAGAAACATCATTAAGATATAATTGCAAAACAGATTCAATTTTAAGTCGCGCATCTTCAAGATCTAGACCTACAATATTTATCTTACCTGCTACAGGCAATTGAATATAACCCGAATCTGATACTGTATATGAGTTTAAGTATAAACCTAATTCACTATTATACATATTTGATGCATATCTAGAATCTCCTCCATTAAAAAAACTAGATGTATTAGGGTCAACACTATTAACCTTTACGTAAATTTCGTCCTTAGCTTTTATAATATATGTACTATTAATTTGTTCAGTTTGAGTAGTATCAATCTGTGATTCCTCTAATTCCTGCAAATAACGTAATTTTTTCTGCGGAATGCATGATACCATTGAGATAATCAATAATAATAGGCTAATCTTTAAAATATTACGTAAGTATATGTTTTTATCCATAATTTAGTGTTAAAAATATAAGCAACAAATGTAATGTATTTATAGCTTTGATAGTATTTTTTTTGTTTAATCTTGTATTCTAAAATCCCATATTAAAACTAACACCAAAAGTATTCAAGTTTCCATGATAAAAAGGAGCAGTAAATGTATTAAGATATTCCTCAGCAGTATGCCCATTTAAATCATAACCATATGTTTCGGTATGAGTAAAATATGTTTTTATATATACATCATTTAATATCTCATAGGTAATATATAATCCTATAGTTTTATTATCCCATGTTTTATTCTTTAATAGAGGTATTGCAGTTGGGTCATATCCCGAATCAAAATTATAATTATACTCATCGCCATGCATAGCATAAAAATATTCAGCTTTAATATATAGCCTTGGTATAGGCTTGTATTGTAGAGCAAGGTATATTTCTTGAGAATTATCGATTAAATAATGCCCTAAATTAAATTTATTTGAAGCATAAGTTAATCCTGCTACTGTATGCTTATAGGTCATTGGGTTTGTACGAGTATACTCCGTTGTTATAGATACATCCTTTAGTGGCCAATTACTAAGTTTAAAACCCGCCTTAAAGCTAAAGAAATTATGAAGAGTATCGTTGCCTACCCTATCTTTTTTAAACTCATCGGCATAAATAGTTCCATAAAGATGTAAGTGTTTTATCTTTCTAACACTAAAATCAAGAAACATTTGCGAATTTTG
>QMPB01000102.1 GCA_003648395.1 Bacteroidota bacterium | reverse complement strand
TTCTTTAGGAACAAGTCAAACTCATACATTTGAGAATACAGGAATATACTATCTATATGTAGATGGTGGTAGTAATACTAGATGTGTTGATAATGATACTTTTAAAATATATTCTATTACTGGACCTGAGCCAATCATTGATACATGCTTATGGGCTTCAGATTCTCCATTCACTATTGACGTAGATAAAGAATACCCAACTATAGATGCGGATATGGTATTTGAATGGTCTACAGGAAGTAATGATAGAACAATAGATGTAAGCATATCAGGAAATTATTCTGTTTCTGTATCGCATCCAACTATCAGTTCAAGTGTAAAATGTTCTACTTCTGGAGATATAACTGTAATAGATCAAAATACAATTATTGAAGGGATTCCTTACCAAGCAGTAGAAGACGAGCCAATGCCAGGTTCTGATTGGGCTGCAGGAGATCAAGATGTATGTACATACCAAAGAGTTAGATTTAGAGGGCCAATCCCTCCATCAGGCTTTGTATATAATTATTTATGGAAGCAGGACGGCTCGCAAGTATCGTCAACAGATTTCTTCTTCTTTATGCAGAATGAAATGGGTGATTATGAACTATCACTTAATGTTAATGGTTGCGAAGACAAAGTAACTGTTACAGCAATTAATTGTGAAGTAGATGTTCCTAATATTATTACTCCTAATGGAGATGGTATGAATGACCAATTTAGAATAATGCTTACTGGCGATGGTGCTCCACCATTCTTTAACGCTTTTCCTAACTCTACACTAATCATTTATAACCGATGGGGTAAGAAAGTATACGAAAGCAATAATTACCAAAACGAATGGGACGGTGAAGACCTAACTGATGGTGTTTATTACTGGAACCTTTTCTTAGCTGATGGTAAAGAAACTGAGATGAATGGTACTGTTACTATTCTAAGAAAATAAAACACTGATGACAAATAATAAAAAAGGCTGATAATAATATTATCAGCCTTTTTTTTATACTTTTACCATTCTTATTAATTAAAAAATTATACACATGAAATTTAAATTTATAATACTTCTAATTACATCAGCTGTAATAATGGCAATGACCTCAGATCTAAAACCTTATAATATTTTTAACAAAAAAGCTAAGGTTCAAAAGTTTGATAAAGTAATTGATAAATTAAGTGAAGCTGACATTGTTTTCTTTGGCGAGCTACATAATAATTCTATTTCGCATTGGTTAGAGTTTGAAGTTGCTAAAGCCTTATTTCAAAAGCATGGAGATAGCTTTGTGATGGGTGCTGAGATGTACGAAGCTGATCAACAATTAATTATTGATGAGTATTTATCGGGAGCAGTAAAATATAAATATTTTGAAGACCAAGCTCGTTTATGGCCTAATGAGAAAACTGATTATGCTCCAATACTTAAGTTTGCACAAAAGAACCATATTCCAATGATAGCTACAAACGTGCCTCGTAGATATGCTGCAATTGTGAATAAAGGTAGCTTGAATGCACTCGACTCACTTAGTGATGAAGCAAAGCAATATATTGCACCACTACCTATTCACTATTTTGAGAACGCGGCTTGTTATACAGGAATGATTGCTGCAATGGGTGGTCACAAAAGTGCTAGAATGACGAATATTGTAAAAGCGCAAGCATTAAAGGATGCGACAATGGCTCATTTTATTCTTAAAAATTGGACAGAAGGAAAACATTTTTACCATTTTAATGGAGCCTACCATTCTGATAATTATGAAAGCATAATATTATATCTAAAAAAGGCAAATCCAGAACTTAAAATAGCAACCATTACTACTGTATCTCAAGAAAATATTGATACCATAAGTGAGGAAACTCAGATGAGTGCAGATTTTATAATTGCTGTTGATGAAGATATGACCACTACATATTAATTATATTTGCAAATTGAATAAATTATTAATTATAACCCCAAAATAAAATGAACAAATTATTAACTTTAGCATTAGTAATGCTAATAAGCCTTGGAGCTATTGCTCAAGATGAGGTAAAAGAAAAACAAGAAGGATATGTATTTACGGATACAAAAGTAATTCCTCACACATCGGTAAAGAGCCAATATCGCTCAGGTACTTGTTGGAGTTTTAGTGCAATTAGCTTTATCGAAGCAGAATTAATGCGTACTGGCAAAGGAGATATTGACTTATCAGAAATGTTTGCTGTACACCATACTTATTACGATAAATCAATTCAATATGTACGTATGCACGGAAACCTTAACTATGGTGCAGGTGCTGGTTTTGGCGATGTTTTTCATGTGATTAAAGAATATGGAATGACTACTGAAGAAGCTTATAATGGACTTAATTACGGGACAGAAAACCATGTTCATGGCGAAATGGATGCAATGCTTTTAGCAATGGTACAATCTGTAATAAAAGACAAAAACAGAACATTGACACCAGTTTGGCCAACTGCTATTAAAGCAACTATAAACACATATTTAGGCCCAATTCCTGAAGACTTTGAGTATGATGGAAAGAAAGTTACACCACGTGCTTTTGCTGATAATATTATGGAGTTTGATTATGACGATTATGTTTTCCTTACTTCATATTCTCACCACCCATTTTACGAAGAGTTTGCTGTGGAAGTACCTGACAACTGGGCTTTAGATTTAAGTTATAACCTGCCTTTAAATGAACTTATGCAAGTTATTGACAATGCTATTGAGAATGATATGACTGTAGCTTGGGCTGCTGATGTTAGCGAAAAAGGTTTTAAATGGAGCAATGGTTATGCTGTAGTTCCTGAAACTGATATTAAAAACTTATCAGATTTAGAGCAAGCTAAATGGGAAGACAAAAGTGCTAAAGAAATCAAAGAAGGTTTGCTTTCTGCAGAAGGTCCTGCTCAAGAGAAAGAAATTACTCAAGAAGTTAGACAAATGGCTTATGATAACTACCAAACAACTGATGACCACGGAATGCACATTGTAGGCATTGCTAAAGATCAAAATGGTAACCTCTACTATAAAATCAAAAACTCATGGGGTGTTGACCAAAAATATGATGGTTACTTTTATGCATCAAAAGCTTTTGTAGAGTATAAAACTATGGATATAGTAATTCATAAAGATGCTCTTCCTAAGGATATCAAAAAGAAGTTGGGTTTGTAATAAAAAAGCTCACAGTCTTCAGTATATTTCACGTAGATTGAGAGTTGAAGATTAAAAATATACAATATAATAAAAGCCACAATTTTGAATAAATTGTGGCTTTTTCTTTAATTAAAAACAATCGATACCTCAGATTCCCAATAATCTCCATGCGGGATTAAATACGGTGCTTCATTAATCTTATTTTGAGCGTTGGCAGGCTCTATACAAATATAATCAGTATCGGGAGCTTTACGCCAAACTGTAAGACGGTTAAAATCTTTATTATTATATATTATCTCAACAAATTTCTTGCTACCAATATCTACCTTAGTTATTTCAGAATTATGATTAATAAGGTTAATATCTGGAGCTCCTTTTATCACAAAACTATTCTCACTAAACATATCCAAATAATCACTTTTAATCACTTCTTCCACTTCTGAGAAATCTTTGCTTAGATTATAATTAATAGCTCTAGTTTGTAAGATAATATTTTTTTTATCATAAACCCTAAAATATGGATGAACTCCTGGCGAAATTGGGGCTTTATTATTACTCAAATTTTTCCATTGAAAATTTATAGATAGTTTATTTCCTTGCAATTCAAACTTCACTCCAAATTCAAAATCAAAGGGATATTTTGTTTTTGTTTCGTAGGTGGATTTAAGTTTAAGCTCTAATACTGTATCCGATTGTTCAACAAGCTCAAAATCCATATCACGAATAAAACCATGTTGATTCATTGGATATTCTTCACTATCTACTACCAATTTACTATTAACTAAAGGCCCAAAATTAGGGAAGCATAATGGGATTCCGCTATGGGATATATCATTAGAATTATAAAAAAGTCTATTTTCATCTTCTTCAATAAAAGCTAATACTTTTGCGCCAAAGGAATCGATTATTACCTTATTTGAACCATCGAATAATTCATATTTATCACCTATTGTTATTATCTTTCTCATAAAGTTATTAAAATGTAATCTGTAATCAGTAACAATAGTTTAGTCTGATAATTACCGATTACTGTTTACTGCTTTTACCGATTACTACTTTTACTTCTTACTATAGCTTAGAATTTAGATACTTTACGATACCCACACAAAATTCTTTAGAACCTTAGAAACTATAACCCAAAAGGAAATGCCACCAAAAAGCAGAAGATTGACTCCCTTTAGTTACAGCTATACTCACTGGCCCTATAAAACTATTATATGACAACTTAAGACCTCCACCAAGCATGTAATTATCAATATTATATATACTACTATATTTCCCTTCAGTATCATCATCATTAGAAAATAGATACGACACATCTTCGGCAATAAACCCACCATTCAATTTACCAGTTAAATAGAAATTATTAATGAAATTATATCTCATTCCATAACTGTAAACTAATACATTAGCCACCATTGTATAATTTTCCTGCACTCCCCAAAAAGGAATCTGATATTCCTCCTCAGGATTTACACCCCCTACCCAAGTAGAGAATATATAACCTATACCAACTACCGCATTTATCTCATTTATCGACACTAACTTATTATTAATAGGCATATAGTTCTGAAAATCTATTGCTATTTTCAGTGATATGCCCATATCATCGGTTTCACTTGTAGGGCTATTGGGGTTATTATCAATATAATCTTGTGGCAAATCATATTTAAAAGTATTTACCAAAAATATCCTATTATCAAATTTAAAGCTAGAGCCCTTTGTAGAAAAATATTTCTTATCAAGAGTGTTTCTAGCAAAGTTAACATCTATATAAGAACTTAGATTAGTAATTTTGTCAAACGACAACTCACTAACATCAATAATCTTTGTATAGTATACCCTTTCGTGGCCTATTCCTGTATAAAACTCCGAGCGATTACTTGCGAAGAAATGATAGCCAGAGCTCAATCTATGAAAGTGGCTTGAGTATTCAGCTTCTAGTATCTTCTCACTATAAAGTGGAATTTTTGATGTTTTATAGTAATAAGAAATATCAAAACCATGCTTTATACTACTCCCCAAATAAGAAAATAAATCTACTCTAGCCCCAGGGTTTTCTGAAATCCTAAGTTTAACTTGGAATCTTGCTCCCGGAATTAGTAAATTTCTATATCTAAAACCTATATTAAGCCCTGCCTTTGATTCAGTTTTATAGTTTATTGATAATAACAAATCTTTGTCTTTATTGGCTTCCACATTATATCTAAGATCAACAACACTATCCGATGTATGCGAATAATCATAAGTTAGCTTTTTGAACAACCTAGTTCCATACAGAAAATGAATATTATCGACAATATCAGTTGGCGTTACAAATTCATTATTTATTTGCTTATAATTCTTTCTAACAACCTTTTCTAATTTATCATTATCATCTTTATATTTGATATTACTAGTTGAAATAAAAACCGAATCGCTAAGAACATACACTGTATCCTTAGGTATATTGTATTGGGACAAATAAGACATCAACTCTTGCAACTCAACAATAGCCTCTACACCAGCCTCATATCCCCTTTCGCAATTAGCAACTCCATCATCAAATACTGCTGCATTCCTATCACTTAAGTAGGGTTCAATATAAATATCAACTAGTTTTTTCGACTCTCTGGCATTTTTTATACTAGCAATAAAGCTACTCTGTTTTAGAATACTTACCATAGAATTCAACTTGTTTTCAGGCATTAATTCAGCACCTGTATAAACACCAATAATAATATCAGCACCCATATCAATACATTCCTGTACAGGAAAATTATTAACCAAACCACCATCAACCAAAAGCATACCCTTATACTCTACCGGATCCATAATACTAGGAATAGACATACTCGAACGCATTGCTAATGCAAGATTTCCAGATTTAAACGTATAAGGTTCGCCAGTAAGAATATCAACAGCAATTGCCCTAAAAGGAATAGGGAACTCATCAAAAACAGTATCCTTGGCAACAGAGACTGTAAGTTCATTAAACAATAATTCTAGCTCTTGACCTTTTATTGCTCCTTGAGGTAAACCAGGTAACCAATTATTAATTGGAAACTCAAAATAATTTTTATAACTTTCCTTCTCAATCATATTAATTCCCCTATACTCGCTATCATTGCTCAAGTATTTGTTCCAATCGGTACTCCTAACCATTTCCTCCAGCATATCTGTAGAATAACCAATAGAATAAAGGCCTCCAACAATACTTCCCATACTTGTTCCGGTAATATAGTCAGGCTTTATGCCCAAACTATCTAACACTTTAAGCACGCCAACATGAGCCATACCCTTAGCTCCTCCTCCACTTAATACTAAGCCTATTTTAGGCCTTTCACCATCAATTTTCCTCAATTGATAATTCACTAAAGTATCTTGAGAGAATAAATCTAAATAGAGTAAGCTAAAAGTAAAAAATAGTATAAAAAGTTTTATCATTATCGTAATACAATATTTAGAGCAAATTTATAAATAATTTCGCTTCATAAAAAAACCACATTCAATATATAATCAAATGTGGTTTTTCATTACTTATAAAAGCTCTTATTTCAGTTTCACTTCTTGTGCCTGAATAACTGATTTTTCATTTGGTCCATCAGCAAAGTATGCAAAAGCAACAATACTAATATTATCAGCATTCCATTCTGCATCAAATGGAATATTTGTATACGACTTTGTATACGTTTGACCATTACTTATGGAAGTTGCGAACTCCTCACCCCAAGCCGTATTAGCAGCCCCACGCAATACGTGATTATGGTGATAGTCCATTACATCGTCTCCATTATTTATATTAGGGTCAATATTCATTTGAGCAGAAATAATATCACTCTCGGTAATCAATACTGAAAGATTATATTTACCAGCAGGCATATCTTTCATAGCCGTAATCTTAACTTCCAAATCAAAAGTGCTCCCACCAGAAAAAACTGGCTTAATTTCAATATACAAATCTGGTTTTTCGTCCAAAGAATCCAAAACTTTTGACACTTCAGTACCAAACTCAGCTTTTTCTATTAAATAGCTACCATTTACTTTAGTTCTATTAACCATTCCCTTTGGTAAAGGAGCAGTTGTTCCTCCAAAAAACAATGAAAGCTCTTCTCCATCAGCAGTTTTATAATCTGCGTCATAAGGAGGAAAGCTCATATCGGCAAAACTACTTGTATGTATAGCTACAGTAACCATTCTATCGCCATATACTTGATGCAATTCGGCAATAGTTACATGTGCCGACGGGCAGTTAACGCATTGGTGGCCTGTATAATCCTCAAAAAGCAATTTACGAACAGTATCACCAGTAACTCCACTACCACCAGTTTCTTTATATGGACCTTCAATTTTGTCGCAGGAAGTAGTAATTAATACTAATGCTGACAAAACTCCAATTAATAATATCAATATTTTTTTCATAATTATATTTTATATAGTTTAAAAACTACTATTAATTGTTAGACTTAAACCATTGGAGGCAGGAACCGCTCTACATACTCCACCAACACAAAGAATACCTTCACGCTGTTTTCCATAACTCATAGAAATACGAGTAGCACCATGAGTATAACCAGTAGTTAAAGAAGGATAAAGAGCTGCTTCTGTTGTCCCATGACTATTACTAATACCATGATTATAGAGTAATATTCCTGCCACAAAAAAGCCTTTGCGATTATACTCCAACATACCCGATGACCAATTACCATCATCTTGCTCTGTAGTTAATAATTGCGCTTCTAAGTGTAAGGAATTGTATGGTTTAAACTTCCACCATATATCTGCAATATATATATTTGCTTTTACATTAGGAGCATTATGACCTTCGTTAATAAGCATATTATAAAATACATTCATATACATAAGGCTAACTTTCCATTTTTTATTAAGTTTACGAGTAAATTTTATATTAAAATCATGATAAAATTTTTCATCTCCAACTTTAAAAAAATTCGAGGCATAGCCCAGAGTACCTGGTACACCAATAGCTATAGTGTCACTAGGTGCCTGCTTAGCAATATCGTAAGAAACAGAGTAGTTTAAATCTACACTAGTACCATATTTACCACCATACCATGTTTTCTTCTTTATTTTGTAAAAGACTGTTGCCTGCAAACCCATTTGATTATTCGCTTGCGAAGCATATGGATACATAGCTGCAAGGCTAAAAGCGTGCTGACGTGTCATGGCTGGTATATAACCTACTGGTAAATCAAAGCCCGTTGAAGCTCTATTGGATCTATAATCCATATTATCAGAACGCTCAGCTTGTAAGCTAAATCCCAACCCTCTGGTAGAGTATCCAATCTCTGCAATTACAGCATTACCATTTTTATAAATCATATTATTGGTAGCATTGGGGTCATTAATTTTTCCACCAGCTTCAAATTTGAAGTTAAAACCACCATGGTAAACTTGAAAGCGTCCTGCATAAGCACCAACATTTTCGGGAAGCTTATATAGTGGGTCAGCATCTGTTTGAAAACGGCTTACGAAGCTTCCTCCAACAAATACTCTAGTTTTTGTTTCTGACAATTTGGTAAACATATCATTAACCGACAACTGAGCATCAATACCCCTTACCAAACCCGGACCTAAATCCCAATAAAACCTCTGTTTTGCAACTAATCCCGTAATTGTAAGAGCCTTCATTTTATACTTTACCCTAATACCATCAAAAGCATTATCGAAACCAAGATTCCACTCTTGATAAGACCGAAGAACCATTCCTGAACCAAATTGTTCATAAAAATTACCTACAGTAACATCAACTTTATCACCATTATATCTCAGATATCTATTTCCAAAACCATTACCCTTCCAACGAGGATCGTAACCTTGCATTTGAGGCATAAATAATTCGTAACGCATTCCCGCTTCAAATTTTTTATTAGTATATCTCATCTCAAAGAAAGCATTCATAGCTATCTTTTCAGGAATTTCATCAGCTCCAATTACCGAATCTTTATTATAATACTGTGCATCGGTTTGGAAACTACCATGCACTTCACCGCCACCTAAGACTTGCGAATAAGACTTAACGCTATAAGCAAATAGATATACGACAATAAAAAGTAAAATTCTTTTCATAATAATATTTTAACCGATAAAAAACAAAAGAGTAAGATTAAATTATTCTTACTCTTTTATTCTTAATATTTATATTTCCTCACCATTTTTAAGCTTCTTTACTAACTCTATAAGCTCTAATTCCGAACCTTCAGTAAACGAAGTGTGTTGCCACACTATTTCGCCTTTTCCATTTAATAAAAAAGTATGAGGTACAATATTTACTCCCATTGCTCTTTTAAAATCACCATTCTCATCAAGATATACTTCGTATTCCCAACCTTTACCATTAACCATAGGAAGCACTCCTCCCGAAGTACGTGAATTATCAACAGAAATTGCAATAAGCTTAACTCCTGTTTCATCTTGCCAATCTTCGTAAACCTCTGCTATAGTATTTAATTCTGTAATACAAGGCTTGCACCATGTTGCCCAAAAACTTATAATTATAGGATTACCATCATTCTGAAAAGTAGAAGTATTTACTATTCTTCCATCAAGACTTTTTACATCAACTTTAGGTAAACTTGCCTTATTACCACTAGTAAAAGAAAGTAATAGTACTGTGACAAAAAACATTGCCATTAATTGAAATTTTTTCATATTTAAAATTGTTTTTTCATTAATGCAAAACTATGTATAAATTAAGTCAGAATGTACATACTAGTAATAGTATTGCATTTACATTATTAAAAGAAGAGTTAGTAAAATGAACTTCTATAAATTCAAGTTGCGAAAATAAGTAAAACTTACTTATATAAATAATGAAAAATGTTATTTTCACACTAATATTTTATTACTGCAATTTTTGCGCCATGAAACAAAATTCATTCTACTAACAGCAATAAAAAAAACCTGTATTAATCAATTGTAGCAACAATATGAAAAACTTATACTTCTTTTTAAAAATAACCCTTAGTATTTTAGTACAAATAGCAGTATTGTTAGTACAATCTATAGTGTCAAATTTCAGTAATAGATTTATATGTACATAATTTGTATTTATCATTAAAACTATGTGTAAAATATACTCGTCAGGGTAAACGCACATTAAATAATACTCTTATATAATAAATATTATTAACGTAGCTCTAAAACCTATCAAGTGCTTGCTACTCTGCAAAAAAACAATTCCAAAAAAGTCATCGAATTACACGGATTAATCGAATTAACTTTTTCCGCTT
>QMPB01000101.1 GCA_003648395.1 Bacteroidota bacterium | reverse complement strand
TTTCCCTATTACTGCGTTAAATATTATTTCCATAGCTACGGCTATGCAAATAATTTTTGCCTTCTAATAGGAAAATATATTCCAATTTATTTATAGCGTATTTTGATACCAAATTGGTATAACGTATATTTTTATTCGCGAAAATTAACGGACTATCTATCCATAATGAGCTAAGCTAATTATCATATTCCAATAAAAAAAGCCACTCCGAAGAGCAGCTTTAAATAAATATTATGTTTAGCAATTTACTTTGATGTTGTCTGAGCAACTTTTCTAGTAGAATAGTTAATCTTCAAAGCGTTTGCTTTACGTAGTTCTTGTTTCACATCTGTAACAATACCCATCTTGGCATTTTCATCTACTTTCATAGAGATAATATGTTTCTTACGTTTATATTCTGCTATTTTCTCAACAGAAAGAGAAACAAAGTCTCTAATTTGGTCAACTTCTGCAAATGCATCATTCAATTGAATACGGTCACCATCTCCCCATTTAGCAGCTAACCGCTTTACAGGTTTGCCTATATAAATAAAACTTACTAAAGATTTATCTTCAAGTTTCTGCACTTCGCTTGCCTCAGGAGATACTATTTTTACAACAAGGCTAACTTCTCTCATTACAGTAGTAACCATAAAGAAGAATAATAGCATAAAAATGATATCAGGTAAAGATGATGTCGATATAGCTGGGAGTTTTTTCCCTCCTTCTTTTCTAAATTTAGCCATTATTTATTTCCTCCAAAATTTGCGGGTTCAGCTTCAGAAATAGACATTGGAACAGCTTTTTGTACTGCTTTAGCTTTGTCTTTATCCGTTTCTAAAAGCGTTTTAAAATCCATGCCAAAATATTGTTTTGACAATTCATCTCTAAGTTCACGTACTGCAGCTGCCAATTCATTTTGAACATGTATATATGTTTTATATGAAGTACCACGGTCGTTCTGCATTGATACAATTCCTTTTGACTTTTGATATTTACCTATAAAGTCAAGATCTACTTCCTTGGTTTCAGGAAAATTAGGATTATCAGGAACATGTGGAGTTAAAAACTCTTTAACATTGGTACGCAAATCATCTAAGCTACCTACATCTCCATTTATCAACAACATATCATTGGAATTGATTAGAACAGAATAAACATTCCGTTTCTTAACAGGCGGTGGCTTAGGCATATCTTTAGGAAGTGGCGGAGGTAACTTACGTACAATTCCCGAATCAACATCCATTGTTGTAGTAACAAGGAAGAAAATTAAAAGCAGGAATGCTACATCAGCCATTGATCCGGCACTTACTTCGGGTGTTTCACGAGCAGCCATATACTATCGTTTTAATAAGAAAGTATTAATTCCAGAGTAGATAATTGCCAAAATAGACAATCCTCCTAAGAAATATACTAAATAAATTAATGAACCTATTATTTTAGACTCTACGCTGTTAATATTGAAATCTTGATAAACTTGAGCGTCTATATTATTTGAAGCACTCATATATGCAACAAAATAAATTATTCCAAGGCTAGCTAAACTAATTACAACCATTAACGCACTTTTTGGAGAAGCAATCATTTGTGCTACTGCAAACGCTAATGTTACTAGAATACCTAAACCCAATAGGAAATAACCTAGACCAAAAGTTGGATTCAATATTTTATCAGCCAAAGCCATATTAGTTTTCATATCCTCAGAATTCACTATTACTAATGCAGTAAATACTACTCCAGCAACCATGAAGAGAATCATTAAAACCTTTGTTACTTTAACAAATATATTATTATCCATAAGGCGAGTCTATTTTTTATTATCAGCTAAAATATCCATGAATGAGATAGAAGAATCTTCCATGTCATTAACAAGGCTTTCAACCTTAGCTAGTAAATAATTATAAAAAACTTGAAGGATGATCGCTACAATCAAACCAAAAACAGTTGTTAAAAGTGCTACTTTAATACCACCAGCCACAACAGTAGGGTTAATATCACCAGCTTGCTGAATCGTATCAAATGCCTGAATCATACCAATTACAGTACCCATGAAACCAAGCATTGGTGCAAGAGCGATAAATAATGAAATCCAAGAAAGGCCTTTTTCAAGACGTCCCATTTGAACACTACCATAAGCTACAATTGATTTCTCAACATTGTCAAGCCCTTCATCGTACTTCATCAATCCCTGATAAAAAATACTAGCAACAGGACCACGAGTATCGCGACAAATATCCTTAGCAGCATCTACACCACCTGATTTTAAAGCACCCTCAATACCAGCTAAAAGCTTTTGAGTATTAGTAGTAGCAAGATTTAAATAAATAATTCTTTCAATTGACAATGCTAAACCAAGAATTAATGCTAAAAGTACAGTAGACATAAAGCCTGCTGAACCTTCAATGAAATATCTTTTCAAAATTTGGTGAAAAGTATCATCTTTTTTTAATAATTCTTCGTCATCGATTGTTGTTTCCATTGTCTCTACTGCTTCAGTAGCGGCAACTGTTGTGTCTGTTTCAGTAGCTGTTGAGTCTACCATTTCTGTAGATTCATCATTAGTTGCTTGTTCAACTTGAACTTCTTCAACTTGATCTTGAGCAAAAGTCTGAGACAAAGGGCCAAATGTTAAAAAGGCCACCATGGTCAGTAACGCAAAAAGTTTTTTCATGTCAGTGTTATTGATTAAAAAATTAATTGTTTAAGTATTCAATTTATATAATATTATTTAATTATACTCATTCTTCCTGCGGAGAGAGAGGGATTCGAACCCTCGAAACACTTTCACGTTTACACGCTTTCCAGGCGTGCCTCTTCAGCCACTCGAGCACCTCTCCTCAAATCAGTGCGCTAAAGTACAAAAAAATGAATTACAATTATTATTATAATAATTATTTTAAATTGAAATTTTAAAAGCAGCGATGATAATTACCCTCTATTAATTATCAAATGAAGTTTGATACACCTTATTATATATAAAAAACTCAAATGGGTTATTTATATGAAAGATTCCTATTTTAATAATTACATTTATTAATCTGACACATACTGTATTAGGACTAATAATTGCCATAAAAATATTTTTTAAATAAATTGTTTTGTAATTAGAAAATATATTTATCTTTGCACTCCTGTTTTAACAGGAAAACTAGTTGCGGATGTGGCGTAATTGGTAGCCGCGCTAGACTTAGGATCTAGTGCCGAGAGGCGTGGGGGTTCGAGTCCCTTCATCCGCACATCAAAGGCTAATAAAGTAATTCAAGGGTTCTTGGATTACTTTATTACCAAAATAACGCACCTTTAGGTGCTTTTTTTATTTATACATCACTATTAAATTAAAATTTAATATGGAAATTACTCAAAAATCTATCGGCGAATTAACCCTTCAATTACACCTTCATATTGCTGAAAGTGATTATAAAGAAGAGGTCGACAAATCATTAACTCAGTACCGTAAACAAGCAAATATTCCTGGTTTTAGACCTGGTAAAGTGCCTGCAGGTATGATTAAGAAAATGCACGGAGAAGCAGTTACTGCCGATGTGGTTAGTAATTCTATTGGAACAGAATTGGACAAATATTTGGCTGATAATAAGATTTCTATCTTAGGACAACCATTACCTGATGCTGAAAATCAGAAACCAATTGATTTCAAAAATGAAAAAGAATTTGACTTCTTTTATAAAGTAGGTCTTCGTCCTGAATTTGAACTTAAAGTTGATGATACAGTTGAGCTTACAAACTACAACATAATGTTTGATGATGAGGCTGTAGAAAAATACTTAATGAATATTCGTACTCAATTGGGAACTCAAACTAATCCTGAAATTGTTTCTGAAGGTGATGTTGTAATGGGTAGCATAGTTGAACTTGACGACGATAAGAACGTTAAAGAAGGTGGTATTAGCAATGAAAAAGCAAGTTTAAGTGTTGATTTTATTAAGTTAAAAACAATCAAAACTAAATTCATTGGTAAGAAAGTAGGTGCTAATGTTGTCTTCAATCCACAGAAGGCTTTCAAAAACGATACTGAAGTTGGAAGTTTACTAAATATTGGTAAAGATATTGCTAAAGATATATCTTCTGATTTCCAATTTACAATTGCTGAGGTAAGTCATATTGAACCTGCTGAAATGAATGAAGAATTATTCTCAAAGGTTTATGAGAATGCTAATATCACAACTGAAGAGGAGTTAAGAGCTCGTATCGCTGACGATATTGAAAAGTCATACAAAGCTGAGGGAGAACGTAAATTCTTCAATGATATGGTTGATTCTTTAATTAAGCAAACTAATTTTAACCTTCCTGACGAATTCTTAAAAGAGTGGATTATTGAATCTAACAAACGTGAAGAAGACGATAAAAGAATTTCTCCAGAAGAATTAGAACAACAATATGTTGGATACCGTGATACTTTACGTTGGCAGTTAATAGAGGAAGATCTTATTGTAAAGAACGACCTTATTGTTAAAGAACAAGAATTACGTGACCAAATTAAAACTATCCTAGGATTACAAGCTTTTGGTGGTGTTGATGATAACTCAAATGATGAGATCTTAAATCAAGTTACTGATTCTGTAATGCAGAATAAAGAAGAAGCTAAAAGAGTTTCAGACCAAGTTTTAGAGCAAAAACTAATCAAATTCTTCAAAGAGAATGCTAATGTTAAGGATCTTAATATTAGCTATGATGATTTTGTGGAAATGATTAAGAAGGAGAATGCAAAAAAGGCCTAAGGTCGTAAAACGGTCATTCCTGAGCGTTTAATTAAAGCTAAGAAAAGCGAAAATGTTGTTTTATGCAATGTTTTCGCTTTTTTGTTTTTGCATTCACCACAATAATTAACAATACACGTAATATTAAAAAACCTATATTTGTACTCTTACTTTTATTAAGAATAAAAACCAAATAACTACATTATGGATTACAATGAATTTAGAAAATTTGCTATTAAGGATCAGGGAATTAGTAGCCTTACATTAGATAAATATACTTCAATTGCCAATAACTATATTTCACCAACTATTATCGAAGAACGCCAGATGAACATCGCTACTATGGATGTGTTTTCTCGTTTGATGATGGATAGAATTATTTTTCTTGGTGTTGCTATAGACGATTATGTGGCAAATATTATTCAAGCTCAGCTTCTTTTCTTAGAGTCTGTTGATGCTAATAAAGATATTCAGATTTACTTAAATACTCCTGGTGGCTCTGTATATGCAGGATTAGGGATTTACGATACTATGCAGTATATCAATCCAAATGTTGCTACAATTTGTACAGGAATGGCTGCTTCTATGGGTGCTGTTCTTCTTTGTGCTGGTGAAAAAGGAAAACGTACAGCTCTTCCTCATTCAAGGGTATTAATTCACCAACCTATGGGTGGTGTTTCTGGTCAGGCTTCTGATATAGAAATTACTCATAATGAGATTCAGAAACTTAAGAAAGAGCTTTACGAAATCATTTCTAAGCATTCTAATAAAACCTATAAGCAAATCTGGAAAGATAGTGATAGAGATTATTGGATGACAGCTAAAGAAGCTCTTAAATATGGTATGATAGATGAAATTTTAGAACGCAAGTAATAAATAGATGGCTAAAAAAGTAGAAGATAAGTGCTCATTCTGTGGCAGAAAAAGGAGTGAAGTTGAAATTCTTATTAGTGGAGTTGATGGTCAAATATGTGAAAACTGTATCGACCAAGCTAAAGACATACTCTCTGAAGAATTTAACAATAAGAAGGCTTCCGATGTAAAATTACTTGAGTTGCTTAAGCCTCTTGATATTAAGGGAAAGCTTGACGATTATGTAATTGGCCAAGATGAAGCTAAAAAAGTAATAGCGGTAGCTGTTTACAATCATTATAAAAGAATAAATTATAGTCTTTCTCATTCTAAAAAGGAAGATGATGTAGATATTGAGAAGTCAAATATTCTTTTAGTAGGAGAAACAGGAACAGGTAAAACACTAATGGCAAGAACCATTGCAAGAATGTTGGATGTTCCATTCTGTATAGCTGATGCTACTGTACTTACTGAGGCAGGTTATGTAGGTGAAGATGTTGAGAATGTGCTTGTAAGACTACTTCAAGCGGCAGATTACGATGTTGCTGCAGCTGAAAAAGGAATTGTTTTTATTGATGAAATAGACAAGATTGCTCGTAAAAGTGATAACCCAAGTATTACTCGTGATGTAAGTGGTGAAGGTGTTCAGCAGGCTTTATTGAAACTATTAGAAGGTGCAGAAGTTAATGTGCCGCCTCAAGGTGGACGTAAGCATCCTGACCAGAAAATGATTAGAGTTAATACCAAAAATGTATTATTTATATGTGGTGGTGCTTTTGATGGTATCAATAAAAAGATTGCTAATAGACTAAATACCAACGTTATAGGATATAACAAAAAAGGTACTGATAAAATTGAGAAAGAAAATCTTCTTCAATATGTTTCTCCTTTAGATATCCGTTCTTTTGGACTAATTCCAGAAATTGTTGGTCGTCTGCCTGTGCTTACTTATATGCATCCTCTTACTAAGGAAACTCTAGTGCGAATTCTAAAAGAGCCTAAAAATGCACTTTCTAAACAGTTTCATAAGCTGTTTGAAATGGATGGCGTGAAAATAGAATTTACGGATGAAGCTTACGACTATATAGTTGAGAAAGCCATAGAATTTAAACTTGGAGCTCGTGGACTTCGTTCTATAGTGGAAGCAATTCTTACTGAGGCAATGTTTACTATCCCTTCTAATAAGAAGATTAAAAAGTTGAAAGTTGATGAGAAATATGCAAGAACTCAGTTGGAGAGCACTAATTTGGCGAAATTAAGAAGCTAGAAAAGAATCTCATATTGAAGGTTAACGATTGAAGGTTTATGAAAGAAATTAATAAACGGTAAAAACAATTATTGGTTTATTAATTCAAATAACCAAATCATCAAATAAACGAATCACCATTTTATCTCGGTAAGGTTTTTGCGTATAAACGCTTTTGTATTATGCTGAAAACAAGTTTTATCATATTATTTTTTATTTTCTTTGCTGTTCCAATGAATGCACAATTTGGAACATTAAGCTATGGTGTTATTGTTGATGGTGATACTATTCCTAGCATTAATCTCTCGACAGTTTATATAGTTACTCCACGAAAATTTAAAACTAAGAAGCAAGAAATACGCTATACTCGCATGGTTCGTTATGTAAAAAAAGTATACCCCTATGCTAAACTGGCTGGTGAGAAATTACAGAAATACGATAGCCTTCTAAGAAGTGCACCCAACGAAAGAGCCAAGAAAAAGATGATGAAGCTTGCCGAGAAAGAAATTCGTGCTGAATATGAAGGCAAGCTCCGTAAATTTACAATTGGACAAGGAAAAATACTTGTAAAACTCATCTATAGAGAAACTAATAATACTTCCTACGAATTATTAAAAGAACTTAGAGGCTCAGTAAGTGCAATTCTCTGGCAAGGTGTTGGGAGATTGTTTGGATATAATCTAAAAGTAAAATACGAGCCTTATGGTGCTGATTATCAGATTGAGCAAATTGTTAGACTAATTGATATTGGAGCTATATAAATAGTATCTGAATAAATCTATAAGTCAGAAATCCCATTAAGAATAGCATATTTTACCAGTTCAATGGTGTTTTTTAAATCTAATTTTACTAGAATATTCTTTTTATGAGATTCCACTGTTCGTGTACTTATACAAAGCTCATCAGCAATTTCTTTAAAACTAAGCCCATCGGCAAAAAGTTTTATAACTTCTACTTCTCGTTGGCTTAATACATCACTAACAAATTCATTCTTGTTGGTTTTATTACTGTACGCTCCAAACAAAGTATTATGGATTCCTTTACTATAATAAGACTCGTTTTTTTTGATTTTATTTAAGCCAATAAAAAAATCCTCCTCGTCAATATCTTTAGTAAAATAGCCCATACCTCCAGCTTCAATAGAATCACTAAGCGAATTTTCATCAATATTAGCACTCAGGAATACTGTTTTTATTGAATTGTATTTTTGTTTTACAATTCTAGCAATTTGAATACCACTTAAATTTGGCAAATTAATATCAAGAATTAAAACGTCTATTTTCAATTCACCAAGGTCTTCAAATAATTTCTTAGAACTATTTGCAAATCCTACCAATTCAAATTCTTCATTACCAAAAAAATACGTCTCCAAACCATCTATTACAATCTGATGATCATCAACTATATAAACCTTTGTTTTACTCATATAATTCTACATAAAAAGTTGTACCAACATTCAATTTACTCTCTGCTAATAATTTACCATTTAGTTTCTTGATAATCTCTTTGGTAACTACCATACCTAGTCCCGTATCATTAATTTTATGATGAGAATTATCATCTGAAAGCATATTTCTCAAATCTACTTCTTTTATTCCAATTCCGTGGTCTTCAACTATTAAAATAATTCTATTTTCCTTCCTCTTTACCTCAATTTTTACAGTGCTATTATCGCCAGAATACTTTATAGCATTGGTTATCAAGTTATTTAGTATAATGCTAATTAATCGCTCATCTGAATTAATACTTATCTCATCATTATCAGAAAATTGAATACTTATTCCTTTCTCATTGGCAAATTCTTCCAAAACTAATATTAGTCTACTAATTGTATTAGAAAGAATAAACTTAGCTTTATTTACTCTGATTTCAGAAGATTGTGAAATTGACCAGTTTAGCATATTTTCCAATTGGATTTTCAATCCAAGCGAAGAGTTTTGCATTCGTTTAAGATATTTTTCTATATCAGCTTTTTTAAGTGCATCAATCTTAGATATTAAAGTTGAAGTAATAGAAAAGAAGGCAGACATTGGAGCTTTAAAATCGTGAGAAATAATACTCATTAATTTACTTTGGGTATTATTAAGGCGTTCTAATTCTTCATTCTTACTATTAAGAAGAGTATTTATTTTTTGTTTTTGTCTAAAAAAGAAGACCATAATTACAGAAACAAGAAATAGAAAGCCCGCAACTATAAGGTAAATTGCTTTGGTGCTTTCACTTTTAATATTCTTAATGGTAAGTTCTTTTATTTGACCATTCTTTTTTTCTGTTTCATATTTAGTTTCTATTTCCTGAATGGTTTCTTCTTTTTTCGCATCTAGTACACTATCTCTTACTGCCAAGTATAGCTCATGATATTTTAGTGCATTCTCTGTATTGTTCAAATATTTGAATGCCTTATAAAGACTATAATAGGCATCGTATTTTAAGAATAAAGCATTAAGTTCATTTGCGTATTCCAAAGACTCCTTTGCATAATTTATTGACACTAATAGAAAAGGCTTTTTATTAACTTGTGATCTTGAATAGTCAATATTTACAGTGGCAAGATTCTTTAAAGTCATTGCTTTTCCATAAACATCATTACTAGATTTGTACTGATTATTAGCAGAAATCAAGTATTTGTTTATACGGTTATAATACTTTGTCGTTAATATACTATCATTCTTATTCAAATAAATATCGTAATACAGAAGTGCAATATTCAAATTACAATCGGCAATGCTGCGTCCATCACTTATTATCTCAAAGTTCGCAATTGCCTTTTTATAATTTTCAATTGCTTTATTATATCTTTCATTTCTTAATTCATTATTCTCAGCTAATTTTCCATAATCGTTGTATACAATACCATTATTCATATAACAAACTCCCATTCCCATTTTATAATCAATATCAGTATAGTATTTCAAACCTTTCTTGATATATTCAAGAGCTTTTGAGAGCTTCTTATTTTGTACTTCTTTTGAGGCCTGTTCGCATTGTTCCCAATGCAATATACCAATACAATTATAACAACCTCCCAGACCCTGCTTATTATTAATTTTTTCAAATAAATTTAAGGCTTCTAAATATAGATTATATGCATTCTCATAGTCTCCTTTAGTATCGTACAGACCTCCTAAATAATATAAAGAATAGCCTTCAAGTTTTTTATTCTTAATACTTCTTGATAAATCAAGAGCATTAATACAATAGAAAATAGCACTATCAATATCTATATACTCAAATTCTTCGTAAAGTTTTAAATAACTATTTACTACTATGGTATCATTTTTAGAATACTTTGTTATTTGAGTCAAACTGTCAACTCTTTTCGTGCTTTGACAAATGCTATACATAGCAGATAAAGAGAGAAAAATAAAGAAGAATAACTGTTTCATAATTAATACTGCTGGCAATATACAACTTAACAAATGTACAATAATTTAATAAAAATATTGAAATAAATATTTAGTAACCAATATACAGGTTTTTTGGCTGAGACTTATTAATAATAGTTCGGAAATGTTTTATAACTAATGAAAACAAAGCATTGTACTAACCGACAGACTGTCTAAAAAGCCCAATTTCTGCGTTATGCTACTTTTTGTAAATGCTCATATACCTTAGTATACTGCGCTTTACAAAAAAGCAGCAAGCCTTGAACTTGAACTTTTAAGCCACTCTGTATAGTTA
>QMPB01000100.1 GCA_003648395.1 Bacteroidota bacterium | reverse complement strand
TTTTTGTTATCTGAGTTTTCTGAGCATCGGTAATGTCAGGAATCCTATTCAGCATACGCTCACCTCTATTCTGGTTTTGCTGATTCATCATGCCATTTCCATTTCCGTTGCCATTTCCATTACCTCTACCGTTACCTTGTTGCGCAACAGCCATACTTGTTACCATTACAAATGCTAGTATCATTAAGCTAATAGCATTTCCTTTTTTTAATAAATTCATAATATTGAGTTTTTAAATTAATTTATTGATCGTTTGTTGTAAAATCTTTTATATATATGATTATTGATTGTTTGCATCTGTTCTTCGCTTAGCTCAGTTTTAAGGGTTTCATAAAAATTCATTGTTTCATTCATTATAGCATCAGAAAGTATTAATGATGAATCTTTATAGATTTTTATAAGTGAACTATCACTCTGCTCTTTACTTATTTCGGTAAATAGCTTGTTGTGAATAATTCTTTGTTGTGCTTTGAGCTTAGAAATATTCTGTCGGTGGCTGATGCGGCTCTTTCTAATAAAGCTACGCTGCTCTACTGTAAAACTAAGATCAGACCACTTACTGTGTTTCTTATTTGAAACTTCTTTATTGAAGCTGTGGTCGTAATTATGAAATCTATAAGCTTTATAGCCAATAGTACTTATTGCACTTATTATTAGTATTGCTAATACAATAAATCCCCAAAACCAAAATTGATTATTTTTCATATTCATGATTTAAAAGTTATTAAATAAATCAAAATTATTATCTGCTAAATCCACATCAATCACTTCTTCAGTCATATTATCAGCATACTCTTGTACAAATGATTCGGAACTATATCTTCCAAAATAGTTACCTCCCCAAATTGCAATAATAATTGCTGCCGCAGCAACACTTGTCTTAATAAATGCTGGAATATGAAAGGTCTTTTCTGAGGCTGTTGCCCTAGAAATCACATCTTCGTAAAAGTGGGGAATATTATCACTAATCTTCTCAGATTTGATTTGATTTAAAGTTCTTTCCGTGAAAATATAGAATGATTTACACTCATCGCAACTCTCGAGATGCTGAGTTATTTTACTTTTCGTAGTATTATCAATTGCTTTATTTGTAAAGTCTACTGATAATGATTGTATTTTTTCGCAATTCATAAAATATTTATTTTTTGAGTACTTATGACACAGTGGTTTACTATAACTTGCGATATTATAAAAAAAATATTTTTACAACAACATATCTACATTAGTAATAACAAAGGAATTTTGAATAATTAAATACTGAATTTAAAGATTAGCGGCTTTGCTATTTTCATATATCGTAACAAGAAATATACATTGCTTATTTGTATAGAAATTAGTTTATCTAAGTTAGAACAAAAGCTGTGAATTGCAACAGTTTATGTATTCTTTATGGGTATTGGAATAGTGTTAATTTTTCATAAAACATAGCTTTGATTTTTATACTTTAGCCAATTGGTAGAATACAAATAATTTAACTTTGGATTATGTACGAATATATTAAAGGTAATTTGATAGAAAAGTCACCTGCAGAAGCTGTTATAGACTGTAATGGAGTGGCGTATTTTATAAATATTTCATTACAAACTTTTTCTAGAATTAAGGAAAAAGGAGATGTGAAACTTTATATTCATTTAGTAGTGAAAGAAGACTCACATACTTTATATGGTTTTGCCCAAAAAAGTGAGAGAAATCTATTTCGATTATTAATCTCTGTTTCTGGAGTTGGAGCAAATACTGCCAGGGTAATTTTGTCAGGGATGAGTACCGACGAAACTGCAAATGCAATTGTTACCGAAAACGTTGATGCTCTTAAGTCTGTAAAGGGTATTGGTGCAAAAACTGCTCAGCGTATAATCCTAGATTTAAAAGATAAGGTAGTAAAAGAGGATTCTTCTTCCGAACTTTTTACAGATTCGCACAATACAAACAAAGAAGAGGCGTTATCAGCATTGATAATGCTTGGTTTTGCTAAAAAGGCAGCGGAAAAAGCATTAACAAAAATTATTAAGAAAGAAGGGTTATCAGCTTCGGTTGAAGATTTAGTACGTTTTGCACTTAAAATCCTTTAATTAACAGACATTTAGAACAAGTTTGAAAGGTATATTTAGAACTTTATTTTTTTCCATATTTGGAATTTCACTTTTGCTGTATGTACAGGCTAATAGTGTTGTGGTCTCTAATAATTATTGGGAGGAGATTCCCTATGCTTATTCTACAGAAAGTAGATTATTGATTTCGCCTATTGATACACCTGATAATGGCGACACATTAACTTATCCAGTGCAGCAGGGAGGAAACTCCCCTTATGAGCCTGCAGGAACGAGTCCAATGTATTTAAATTCTCCTTCAAATCAAACTACCACTATAACTTACGATTCTGAAACTGGAAAATATATTTTTCAGGAAATGATTGGCGATATTCCTGTTGGAGTTCCTTATTCCATGTCGCTAGAAGAGTATATGGATTATGAAAGAGATAAGGCTAGTCAAGCTTATTTTCGTAGTCGTGCTCAGCAAGATGGACTTGGAGCGAGTAGCTCTGTAATTCCTAAATTACATATTGGAAGTAAAGCCTTTAGTACTATTTTTGGAAGTAATACCATAGATATTAGACCTCAAGGAAGTGCTGAACTTATTTTTGGAGTAAATTCTTCAAAACGAGAAGACCCATCTCTAAATGTTAAGCAACAGAGAGTTACTAACTTCGATTTTCAAGAAAAAATACAGATGAATGTAAGAGCTAAGGTCGGTGATAAAATCGATTTTGGTATAAATTATAATACAGAGGCAAATTTTGAGTTTGATAATAAAATGAAACTTGCCTATGAGGGCGATGAAGATGAGATTCTTCAACTTATTGAAGCGGGAGATGTTTCAATGCCTCTTAATACTTCGTTAATTCAGGGTTCGCAATCTTTATTTGGTGTAAAAACTAAATGGAAATTTGGTAAAACCACTGTAACAACGGTATTCTCACAGCAACGAAGCGAATCTAAAAATATTACAGTAGAAGGTGGTGCACAGCTTCAGGAGTTTTATGTAAAAGCTGATGAATATGAAGAGAATAAGCACTTTTTTCTTTCGCATTATTTTCGTGACCACTATAATGAAGCTTTAAAAAACTTGCCCGCAATAAATTCGGGGGTGAATATTACTAAAGTGGAGGTTTGGGTAACAACAATTGGTGCCCCGGTAAAAGAAAACAGAAATATTGTTGCTTATATGGATTTGGGTGAGAGCGATCCTTACCGTGATGATGTTATTTTCCCTTCCATAGGAAATCCACAGGGGTTGCCAGATAATTATTCCAATGATTTATATGCCGGCTTATTATCTAGTTCGGGATCAGTGAGAAATATAAATACTGTGAGTGGTTTCTTGAGTGGATCGCCATATATGTTTGTTGCAGGCCGCGATTTTGAGAAAGTAGAAAATGCACGTCGTCTTACAACTCGAGAATTTACAATAAACTCAAAACTTGGTTTTGTTTCTATTAATTCTCGTTTAAATTCGGATCAAGTTCTGGCGGTAGCATATCAATATACAATTGTGGGTGATACTACTGTTCATATGGTGGGAGAGTTTTCTGACCAGGGAGTAGTGGCTCCACAAAACCTTATGGTAAGAATGCTGAAATCTACCAATGTGAGCACCAAAGTACCAACATGGGATTTGATGATGAAGAATGTTTATTCATTGCAGGCATATCAGTTATCGGCAGAAGATTTTAGACTTAATGTGGTTTATGAAAATCCTGAATTTGGTGTTCCAACAGGCTTTATTAGTGAAGGAGCAATTAGTGGTCAGCCATTAATTCAGGCCATGGGGCTTGATAATCTGAATACTCAATTAGACCCAATTTCGGATGGTGTTTTTGATTATATCGACGGTGCTGCCACAAATGGTGGTACTGTAGAATCAAGAAATGGTAGAATATTTTTTCCTGTGCTTGAGCCTTTTGGCGAAGATCTTCGTATTGCCATTGATCCTAATGACCCTAATTCGGCCATGGCTACCAAATACGCCTTTGATTCGCTTTATACACTTACCAAGCACTTGGCCCGACAATATCCCGATAAGAACAGATTTGCAATGGAGGGAAGATATAAATCTGGTGCAGGATCCGAAATATCGTTGAACGCAATGAACGTTCCTCAAGGTTCGGTAAAAGTTACTGCCGGTGGTGTTCCTCTTCGCGAAAATGTTGATTATACAGTTGATTATACTCTTGGTAGAGTGAAGATTATTAATGAGGGAATTCTAAATTCTGGAACTCCAATTAATATTTCTCTGGAAAGCAATTCTATGTTTAATGTGCAATCGAAAACTCTTTTGGGAGCGCATGTAGATTACGAAGTTAATAAAGATTTTATGCTTGGGGCTACTATTATGAATTTAACGGAGCGCCCACTTACACAGAAAGTAAATACTGGCGATGAGCCTATTTCAAACACTATTTGGGGACTTGATGGTAGCTATCAGAAAGAATCGAGATGGCTGACCAAAATGATTGATAAAATCCCATTTATTGATACAAAAGCACCATCCATAGTGAGTATTACTGGAGAATTTGCTCATATGATTCCTGGTCACCCCCGTGCTTTGGGATCTACGGGAGTTTCATATATCGACGATTTTGAAGGGAGCTCTTCAGGAATTGACCTTATGAACGTTGGAAGATGGAAGTTGGCAAGTACACCACAGGGGCAATTTTCGGCAGATATGTTTCCCGAGGCAGGAATTAAAAATTCATTGGAAATAGGTTATAATAGAGCAACTCTTTCGTGGTATGTTATTGACCCACTTTTTGTAAGAAATAATAATTTAACTCCCGATTATATAAAGAATGATAAAGATGCTCAGTCAAATCATTATGTTCGTGAAGTGTTTGAGAAAGAGGTTTTCCCTAATAAAGAGCAAACAGGCAATGTTCCAACAAATCTACCAGTATTTAACCTTGCATATTATCCCGACGAAAGAGGCCCGTATAATTTTGATGTAGAGGGCGGAGGAATATCTGCAGGTATAAATCCCGATGGTTCTCTAATGCGCCCAGAAAGTAGATGGGGAGGAATTATGAGGCAGATAGAAAGTACTGATTTTACTGCTACAAATGTTGAGTATATTGAATTTTGGCTGATGGATCCATTTATTGATCCCGATGGTGCTGGTCCAGAACAAGGATTGCAAAGTGGTGGAGATTTATATTTTAACCTTGGTGATATTTCTGAAGATATATTACGTGATGGCAGAAAAGCCTTTGAGAACGGACTGCCAACATCTGATGTTATTTCAAATGTGGATACTACTATTTGGGGAATAGTTCCAACCTTACAAGCAATGACTAATTCTTTCGATAATAATCCTGATGCTCGTGAATACCAAGATGTGGGTTACGATGGACTTAGAACAGTTGACGAAAAGGATTTTTATCAAGTAAAATATCTTGATAGAATAGGCGCTATTTATGGCACAGGTTCACAAGCTTATGTTGATGCCGAAGATGACCCTTCGAATGATGATTACCACTATTTTAGAGGCTCTGATTATGATAGTGATTACCTAACAATACTCCAAAGGTATAAGAAATATAATGGTGTAGATGGAAACTCTCCTACTGCACAGCAGAGCCCTGAAACATATCCTACAACATCTACTACTCTTCCTGATGTGGAGGATATAAATAAAGATAATACCTTAAGTGAAGAAGAAAGATATTTTCAGTATAGAGTACAATTAGCGCCAGATAAGATGGTGCAAGGAGAAAATTTTATTTCTGATATTTACGAAGCTAGAGTAAAGTTAAAGAATGGCGAAAATGCAGATGTAAAATGGTATCAGTTTAGAATCCCTGTTACTGCTCCAGATAAAGTTATAGGTCAAATACAAGATTTTACATCAATACGGTTTATGAGAATGTTTATGAAGAACTTCTCACAACAAGCAATTCTACGTTTTGCTACATTAGAACTTATTCGAAATGAGTGGCGTAAATATGGTGATGAGCTACTATCTCCTGGTGATTATATTCCTGGTAATGGTAATGGAACTACAAGTTTTGATGTTACTCGTGTTAATATTGAAGAGAATGGTAAGCGCAGCCCCATTCCTTATGTATTGCCTCCAGGGATTGAAAGAGAGCTTGCTTATAATCCTGCTCGTACTTCGCAAATGAATGAGCAGAGTGTTGTTCTTAAGGTCTGCAATTTGCAAGATGGAGATGCTCGTGCGGCCTATAAAACCTCTGATTTTGATTTTCGTAGATATAAGAATTTAAATATGTTTATCCATGCCGAACAAGCATATCAAGATAAGCACATACGGAGTGGAGATCTACATTTCTTTATTCGTTTGGGAACAGATTTTACAGAAAACTATTATGAGTACGAAATTCCTTTAGAGCTTACCCCATGGTATACTACCGATGATGACGCTATTTGGCCTTCTGCTAATGAGATTAACCTAGAATTACAGAAGTTTCTGAATGCAAAACAGGCTCGTAATATTGCCGTTCGCGAAAATGCTAATGGAACTATTAATATGTCAACTCCATTTATTGTAATGGACGGAAAAAATAGGATTACGATAGTTGGAACCCCTACATTAAGCTCTGTAAAAACTATTATGATGGGTATTAGAAATCCTAAAGCAATACCCGGTAGCGCTGCTGATGACGGACTCGATAAATGTGTTGAAGTATGGGTGAACGAACTTCGTGTTACCGATTTTGACGAAGAAGGAGGGTGGGCCGCTAATACTGTTATTGCTGCTGATTTAGCAGATTTAGGAAATGTAGTTCTAGCTGGTAATATTAGTACGGCAGGTTTTGGTTCCATAGAGCAGAAAGTTAATGAACGTCAGCAGGAAAATATCTATGGTTATGACTTTGCTACAAATCTAGAACTAGGAAAATTCTTTAACGAAAATTCGGGAATTCGTATTCCAATGCACTTTGATGTTAGCGAAACGTTTAAGGATCCTGAATTCAACCCTGTAAATCCCGATATTAAATATGAGGATGACCTTGCTACTTTTAAAACTAAAGGAGAGAGGGATTCTGTAAAAAGAATATCAACAGACTATACAAAGCGAACCAGCTTTAACCTTATGAACATGAAAAAGATGCGAACAGGTACAACGGGGAAGCCACAAATTTATGATGTTGAGAATTTTGATTTTACCTACCAATATTCGCAGCAGTATCATAGTAATATTGATATAGAGTATAACGATAAGAAAAGCTATAAAGGGGCAATAGGTTATAATTTCACTAAAAAACCTAAGAATTATAAACCATTTGCACGGATTAAGTTTTTGCGAAAGCATAAGAGCTTGCAACTAATTAAGGATTTTAATTTCAACTTATTGCCAAAGCAATTGGGTTTCCGTACTGATATTAATCGTACATATAATGAGAATTTAATGCGAAAGAAAACTCGCTCAATTATTATTATTAATCCTACTTATGTTAAAACATTTAGCTGGAATAGAAATTATAACCTCCGTTACGATTTCAGTAGGAGCCTTAAGCTTGATTATAAAGCCAACGTTCAGGCTCGAATTGATGAACCTGCAGGTATTGTAGACAAGAGCTCTTCGGGATGGAATGAGTATAGAGATACTGTATGGCAAAATATTGCTGATTTTGGACGTATAACCAATTTTAACCAGATTTATAATGTGAATTATGCTGTTCCTATTAATAAAATTCCAATACTGAACTGGATTAGTATGACTGCCAGATATGGAGGAACTTATAGATGGACTGCAGCTCCGTTATCCACACAGTTCTTGGGAAATACAATAGAGAATTCAAATAAGAAACAGTTAAATATTACAGGTAATTTAACCCGTTTATATAATAAGGTAAATTATTTGAAAAAGATAAACCAAGCAGGAAAGAAAAATATGATGGGAAATAAATCCTTTAGGATGAATATTCCTGTTGATGGGCAAGATTCTGCCAAAACTGCTAAGAAAAATTGGGGTAAGATAGTATTGGACGCTTCTTTAAGAGTAATGATGATGGTGCGTAGTGCTAATTTCTCGTATACAGAATCCAATGGAACGGTATTGCCAGGCTTTAATCAATCGCCAGGCCCTTTGGGAGTCAATTGGAATAATCATTACGCTCCGGGATGGGATTTTGTTTTGGGAAGTCAGGTTAATATTGCAGATAGAGCTGCTAAAAATGGCTGGATTTCAGAGAGTCAGCAATTAAATAATCCTACAATAGTAAAGCATACTTCAAATATTAATGGGCGGATTTCCATAGAGCCAGTTCCTAGTATGAAAATAGAGCTTACTTTCCTAAGAAATTACTCGGAAATAGCGCAAGAGTATTGGAGGTATGATACATTATCGGACACTTATGCTTCATATACTCCTACCAAAGCTGGTTCATTCTCTATGTCGTATAATACATATCTAACAAGTTTTATTAGTGAGGATGATATAACCCATAGTAGTCCGGTTTTCGAAAACTTTAAGGATTTTCTCTTACCAATAGCCGAAAGGCTTGCATCAAGTGGTACTCGCGCTTGGGATGGAACGTATAAAGAAGACACATTGAATGGTGTTTTATATCCTGATGGATATTCTAGAACAAACCGTGAGGTGATGTTATATTCTTTTCTTGCGGCATATAGTGGTAAAAGTCCTGATAATATTACTTTAGTAGCTTTCCCTAAGATTCCGTTACCAAACTGGAGATTCTCGTATAATGGTCTTACGCAAATTGAATTTATAGGTCAATGGTTCAAAACGATTAATATAACGCATGCATATACAAGTACATATTCTGTGGGTTCATTTACCAATAATATATTGTATAAAGTTGGTGATGATGGAGTAGCATGGGTACGCGACCAACTTGGCAATAACTATATTCCTAAATATGATATGGCAATGGTAAGTATTAATGAGCAATATAGTCCGCTTATAAACTTCGATATGACCCTTGAAAACAGCTTAATTATTAAGCTAGCTATTCGAAAAAGCAGGAATGTTGCCATGAGTTTTGCTAATAATCAGATTACTGAGATCAATAGTGACGAATTAATTGTTGGTACAGGTTATAGATTTAAGGACGTTCCTCTTAAACTAAAACTTGGTGGAGGCTCCAAAACTTTTAAAAGTGATATAAACTTAAAATTGGATTTTTCCATAAGAAAGAATAAGACTATTTTAAGAAAATTAATTGAAGATATAGATCAAATTAGTCAAGGACAAAGTATTATGTCTATTAACTTTTCTGGAGATTATCAGTTTAGTAGAAGCCTAACATTCAGGATGTTCTATGATCAAGTAATTAATAATCCATTTGTATCTACACAATATCCAAGTTCTAATATTAAAGCGGGTATAAGCCTTAGATTTACCCTTGCTCAATAAGATAATTAGCTGTTAATTTATTGTATTAGTATTTACTTTTTCATAAAATTAATTAGAATATCATTAATTAGATTTATAGAATCATCTTATTAACAATTCTTTGTGAATTATTTGAATAATAGATAGCGTTAATTCGAGTAATTTATCTACATTTGTTAGGATAAATAAAAAACACAAACTTAAAATTAGAAATTATGAAAAAGAATTTACTATTAGTTGTTGCACTATTTTTAGCAACAACAATGAGTGCTCAACTTTATGTTGGTGCAAAGCTAGGTTATGGCATAGGTGCTAATAAGCACGAATCGGGAACTGAAATGAAAGGTTCAGTATCAAATAGTGTTTCAGGTGTAGTATCTAACGATTCTCGTACTCGAGGTATTGTATGGGGAAGTATGGGACAAGGCTTGCAATTAGGAGCTAAAGTTGGTTATTTCTTTAATGATAATATCGGTTTTGAACTTGGAATTGACTATTTTATGAGTTCTGAAGGTACTATTGCTGATGTTGATTTTACTTCTAAGAACGAAGTAGCGCCAGGAATGTCTTTTGATTTTCCTTATATTTATAGTGTTACAGCAAAGTCAAATCAACTTAGATTGACTCCTCAATTAGTTGTTAAAACTGATATGGGTCTTTATACTAAATTTGGAATTATTGTTCCAGTAATGGGTAAAACTCTTGTTACTTCTCATGAAGAAAATCCTGGTTTTAGCGGTACTGCCGTAACAAAATCTACTAATGATATTGAAATGGAATATAGTGGTAAATTCTCTATAGGATTTGCTGGAGCTATTGGTTATGAGTATGAGCTAAGCGATAACTTAAAGTTATTTGGTGAGATACAATATACTGGTTTAACTATCCGTGGTGCTTCTAGCGAAATTACTAAGTATGAGGTTGATGGTGCTGATATGTTACCTGCAATGACTACTATTCAAAAGGAAACTAATTATGTTGATGAGTTAGATGCATCTTCTAATAATGGTACTTATAACCCAACTCCTGATGCTGCAAAAGCACAAGATGAATTACGTTCTTCTACTGTTTATTCTAATTATGGATTAAATATTGGTGTTAACTTTGCATTCTAGTATTAGTAAAAAATATTATTCTAAAGCCTCGAGTTTTGCTCGGGGCTTTTTT
>QMPB01000099.1 GCA_003648395.1 Bacteroidota bacterium | reverse complement strand
TGTTGGCTGCTGCTCATATTAAGCTTTTTGAATTAAAGAGAGAAGATGATAAACCAGTAATTATTATAAATGAGCCATTTCTTAATGACATTAAGCAGTTGCAAATTATTAAGGGAACTGAAACTCAGAAATTTGTAGGAAGAGTTAATGATGTTAGTCCTATAAAAAGTTTTACTATTAACGGTGTTGAAATAGCTTTTGACTCTACTTCTAAAAAGAATGAGTTTTTTGTAGATATTGATGTTGTTGGTAAGACAGAAGTAGTTTATGTATGTTCTGATATTTATGATAATGTTAGAACTGAAATATATCAGATATTATTCACAGAAACTGGTTTGCCAGAAATAGCTATTGTTCAACCATTAGTTTCAAGTGATGGTATGATTTATTTGGAAAGTGAAGATAGATTGTTTATTCAAGGTGATATTACAGATGAGAGTTTAATAACAAGTATTACAATAGATGGTTTGAATGCTAGCTATGTACCTACTATAAATAATCCAACATTTACAGCTTCGGTTGAGGTAAAAAATAAGAGTGAAATTTCTATTAATGTTGAAGATATTTATGGCAATATTACTACTAAAAAGGTTTTGCTAAATAGAGAAGGTGCTGCAGCTGCTGCAGGTAACCCAATGGGTAAAACGTGGGTAGTGTTTGTAGAAAATTCTAAATACGAATCTTTTGCATCTTTAGATGGCCCTGGTAAGGATATTTCAATTATGAAAGCTGCATTGTCGAAATATAATATTAATGCAGTTATTCATAAAAAGAATTTAACAAAAATTCAAATGGAGAGATTCTTTTCCATAGAACTTCGTGATCAGGTTATTAATAATAACGTAAATTCTATTATTGTATGGTATGCAGGTCATGGAAAATATCTAAATAATACAGGATACTGGGTGCCAGTTGATGGTAAAACAGATGATGAATTTACTTATTTCAATATTCAAGCATTAAAATCAGCAATGAGTAGTTATAGTAAAGTTGTTACTCATACCCTTGTAGTTACTGATGCTTGTGAGTCTGGACCATCATTTTATCAAGCAATGAGAGGTGAAGATGATGAAGTTAGAAGCTGTGATGACTGGAAAGCAACTAAGTTTAAGTCTTCACAAGTATTTTCTTCAGCAGGATTAGAGCTGGCTTCTGATAATTCACAATTTACAAAAACATTTGCAAATTCACTTATTCATAATCCGAATAATTGTATTCCAATTGGAAGTATTGTTACACAGGTTAAATCTGCAGTTAAACGTAATAAGCAGCAGGAACCTCAGTTTGGAACAATAGATGGAATGCCAGATGAAAATGGAACGTTCTTCTTTATTAGAAAATAAGTTTGTTTTCAAGAAAAAGAGTAATTCGAAAAACGGATTACTCTTTTTTTATAGTATATTATTATTAATTATTTTCAAAGTATCCCTCTTCATTAACTAATAAATACAAGTATAATAGGTGTTATGTTTCTTTGTCAAATAGTAGTTGGCATTGAATTTAAAGTTTACTTTTATTTTAGGGGTGTATTATTTTTGTATCTTAAATCACTATATATGCGTCTTTTTAATAAAGTATTTTATATTACAGCAATTTCCTTATTGCTGCTATTTATTAGTATGTCAGCCTCTTCTCAAAAATATTTCTTTAGTAATTATGGAATAAAAGATGGTCTAGCACATTCTCAAATAAAAGATATTGCACAGGATTCAAATGGTTATGTATGGATAGGAACTAAAATAGGCTTGTCAAGATTTGATGGAGAAAGGTTTACAAATTTTTCTAAGGAAGATGGTTTAGCGGCAAGCGGAGTTAATGCGATTTGTGTTGACAATTCTGGTAATATGTGGTTGGGGCATTTTTTTGGAGGATTATCATTATATCGTAATGGAGAGTTCTATGAAATTATTCTTGACTCTATTAAGAATGATATAACAAATATTGTTCAAGATGAAAAGAATCAGATATGGATTGCTACTAATGGAGATGGAGTTTATCTGATAAGTGATCCAAGCGCTGATAAAATAATTGTAAATGAACATTATACAGCAAAAGAAAACTTAGGAAATATTATTTTCTCTATGTCTACTACCGAGAGTCTAGGGATGATGTTTGTTACTAGATATGGAGTTAAGTTCATGAATGAGAAAACTAATGAATGGGAGCTAGTTGACGAACAGTTTTATGCCTGGCCACAATATTTTAATATAATAAAAGTTTATGAAGATTCTAAAAAGGGTGTTTGGATAGGAACTTTTAATGGAGGATTGTACTACTATAAGGATATAGATACAGAACCTGTAATTTATGATAAACGAGATGGTCTTGCCAATAATTGGGTAGGTGAAATAGTAGAAGATAATGATGGATCAATTTGGGCAGGTACATGGGGAGGTGGTATCTCAAATATTAAAAATGGCAAGATTCTCTCATTAAATGAATCAAATGGACTATCAGAAAATAAAGTTAAAAGTATTTATGTTGATTTTGAAGGTAATGTTCTTATAGGTACATATTCTAGTGGCTTGTCTGTTTTTAAGAGTTTTGCATTTGTTCATTATAGTAAGTTAATAGAAAATAAACCAATACAGGTAAATGCTATTTATGAAGATGATAAAACTACTGATATTTGGCTAGGTACTAATGACGGAGTTTTCCAACTAGAAGGAATTAAAGATGGACGTTATTCTATAGTTGAATATAAAAAAGATAACTTTGGTTTACAGTCAAATGACATTAGATTTTTAAGATCTGATGGTAAAAATCTATGGATTGGTACATTTGGTGGAGGAGTTTCTGTAATGGATTTGAAAACAAAGAAAATAACTTACGTATATCGAATAAATTCATTATTACAACAGTCGTCAAGATTTGAAAATGTAAGTGCAATGGATATTGATTCTGAAGGACACGTATGGGTTGGCTCTCCAGGTGGAGTTATTTATTATGAACCAGAAACTGATCAGGCCAATATTCTAACACAGTACAATAATTTGCAAAGTAATGATATTTCTACAATATACTGTGATGATGAGAATACAGTTTGGATTGGACATTTAGGCAAAGGAATAACAAAAATTATAGGTAGCGAAATTACTAGGTACGATATAAATGAAGAATATACGCCTTCTGTAATTTGTGGTAATGATAATGAGTTATTTGTTGGTACTGAAGGAAAAGGAATGTATATATATTCCGATGGAGTGGAAAAGAAACATTTCACAATGGCCACTGGGCTTATTTCTGATATGGTAATAGCAATACAGAAAGATGGTGATGGAAATATTTTTTGCGGAACAAATAATGGGCTTAGCAGAATTGACGGAAAATCATATGAAGTAATTTCTTATGGAGAAAAGCAAGGTTTTGAAGGAGTAGAAATAATGCATGAAGCATTATATTTTGGTAGTAAATATTTATGGGCAGGAACAGCAATAGGCTTGACTAAGGTTAGTACAGAGTTATTAATAGTAGATGAAAAGCCACCAGTTACATTTGTAACGAAACTTAGGGTAAATCTAGAAGAGATAGATAATAGTAGTAAAATTTCTTTAAAACATAATGAGAATGCTATTTTAATTGATTATAAAGCAATATGTATATCAGAGGCGTCATCAGTAGTGTATAAGGTTCGCTTGCTAGGAGCAGAGAAGGAATGGCAGCCTGAAACTAAACAAACCTACGCTAATTTTCCTGCATTACCATCAGGTGACTATGTTTTTGAGGTGAAAGCAAAAAATAATTCTGGAGTATGGAATGATACTCCTCAAACAGTTGTGTTTACAATAAATCCACCTTTCTGGCAAACTCTGTGGTTTATTTCTTTGGTATTAATAGTAACAATTGTATCCGTTGTGGTTTTTGTAAAATATAGAGAGAAAAGTTTACTAAAGGAAAAGGCAGAATTAGAAAACAAAGTTCAAGAGCGGACTGTAGAAATAAGAGAAAAAAATGGTTTATTGGCACAGAAAAATAAGGATATTATGGATAGTATTAACTATGCAAGACGTATTCAGCGTGCAATAATGCCTACTAAAACGAAAATGGAGGAACTACTAAAATCTTCATTTATTTATTATAAACCTAAGGATATTGTAAGTGGTGATTTTCATTGGAATACTTTATATAAGGATCGATTAATTATTGCAGCAGCTGACTGTACTGGGCACGGTGTGCCAGGAGCATTTATGAGTATGATTAGCATTAGCTCTCTTAATAAAGTTGTTAAAGAGAAGCAAATTACTGACCCTGCTCGAATACTTGATAATGTGCGTCACGATATTGTTAATGACTTAAAACAAAGTGGTGAGCAAGCAAAAGATGGTCTAGATATAGCTTTATTATCAATAGATGTGGATAAAGGACTTGTTCATTATGCAGGTGCTTATAATTCAATGTATATAATTAGAAAAGATAAGATTGATGAATCGGCATTGGATTATGATTTTGCATATTCAATTTTTGGAGATAATATGTTAGAGGTAAAGGCTGATAGAATGCCTATCGGAATTTCTGAACGAATGGATAGAAACTTTACTACCAAAACTGTGCAAATGTATAAAGGAGACAAGCTTTATATATCAACAGATGGTTATATAGACCAATTTGGAGGAGAAAAGGGCAAGAAATTTATGTCAAAAAGGTTTAAAAAGCTATTGTTAGAAATGCCGTTTAATAATGAAGGAGATAGTTTAGAAATACTTGATAAACGTTTTACTGAATGGCGTGGAGAACATGAGCAAATAGATGATGTTTTAGTAATAGGAATTTGTTTTTAAAATAAAAGTCGGATTTAGATATATTTTTTTTATCTTAGTGGCTTATAATAATTCATAAAATTATATATATGAATACATATGAAAAGTTTCGTAAATTGATGGATAATCACATTATGCTATCATTTAAAGGCGAAATAACTTCAGATATCATAACGATGGTGTTGCAGATTATGGAAACAAGACTCGACTCTGTTTCTGAGAAAGGAAACGTTAAAAAGAAGATTTTTAATGTGCTTGTTGAATGTATGCAAAACCTGTATCATCACTCTGAAGCTGAAGAACCTGGAAATATTGATACTAGAAGAGCCATGTTAGAGCTTTTTTATGATAATGATTTCTATTATATACTTACAGGGAATTATATTAAAAATGATGCAATTGCCGCATTAAGAGATCGTATTGATAGAGTTAATTCATTGTCTAAAGAAGATTTAAGGAGGTATTATCGTGAAATATTGGATAATAATATTATTTCTGATAAAGGGGGAGCTGATCTTGGCATGATCGATATGGCTCGTAAATCTGGACAGAAGTTATTCTATCAATTCCATGATGTGAATGATTCTCTTTCGTTTTTTGAACTTAGAGTAAAAGTGGCAAAGAATAAGCCAAAACTAGATAAATAAAAAAAGGTAATAACATATTATATATAGAATTATGGATAATTTAATAATAGAAGGTACTCGTCAAACCCCAGAGATTAATTTTGATGTTGAAAGTGGTATATTAAAGCTTGAAGGAAGATCAATTCCAGAAAATACTTTTGAGTTTTTTACACCTGTTCTAAACTGGTTAGATGCTTATGTAAATTCATCGCCAGATAAAATTGTTGCTAAAATCAACTTAGAATACTTTAATACAAGCTCGTCTAAGTATATACTTGAAATCTTAAAAAAACTAAAGGTTTTTAAAGTAGAAGGAACAGAAGTTCTTGTGGAGTGGTATTATGAAGAAGATGATGAGGAGATGATGGAAACAGGTGAGGATTATGAAGATGTAAGTGGGTTGCCATTCGAAATAATTTCATTTGAAGAAGAGTAAGATATATTTATAAAAAATGGGTGGTCAAAGTATTTATCAGAATGAGTTAGATAATCTAGAGCAAAGTAAGGAATTCTTAAAGCGAAATGATTATTCTCAAATGGAGCTACAACTTGAATTTAAGAAGTTGGTAGAGAACTATGAAGAATTGGTAGATCAAGTGAAAATTATTACTAAGATTAGTGATAGACTACAGAAGAAATTAAATAAAACTAATGATGCATTAGAAAGCTCTAATAATCAACTTGCAGAGCTTAATAATCAGTTAAATGAGACTATAGATCAACTTACTGAAGCGAAAATTGGTAGGCGAGCTAGTACAATAGTCTTATTTATAGCTATAGGTCTTTTTGTTATATCAGAGGTTTTATTGGAGCCTATTATTGATGATATGTTTAAAGATAATGCATTTGTTGGCTTAGCTCTGAAGCTTGTTGTTGCAATATTAATTAAACCGGGAGAGGATTTTGCAAATAAATATATGCTTAAGCAGGCCCGAAAAAAACAAATGGAAGAGCAAAAGGAAAAACGAGCTGATAAAAAAGTTAATAAAAAAGTAAAGAAAAAAAGAAAAATATTATAGAAAATAAAACGGCAATAAGCCGTTTTTTTTGTTTCAAAAGCTATTTTTTTTTAGTTTAATAATTTATAATTATACTTACATTTGCTCGCAGTTAATTATTGTATTAAAATACACATATGTATTAGTTAATACAAAATGAATTTAATATGTTTATTCTTAATGTGATTTACAAAGGTGATTTGCATGATGGTTTATAGTGCTTAACCTACTACTAGAGGAAAAATATCACCTTGTTATCTCATTTTAGGTATGGGGAATGAAAAAACAGAATACATTTATGAAAATATTTTTACAATTTGCTTTTCTTTTTTCTTTAATAATAATTCTTTCAAGTGCTGATTTGTTTGGGCAAAATGCTACTATTAGAGGTTCTGTCATTGAAAAGGTTACTGGTCAGCCTATTTTATACACGAATGTATATTTAAAAGGAACAAGTTTTGGCGCAGTTACTGATGTTAATGGGTATTTTACAATATCTAAAGTGCCACAAGGGGATTATATATTGACAGTAAGTTATATTGGATTTGATACTTTAAGTACGAAAATAAGTATAACCAAACCAGAACAGATAGTTAATAATAAACTTGTTTTGGAAAGAGCAATGTATCAGATAAAAGGTGCTACTATTTCAGCTCAGCGACAAACGGCTTTGCTTGATCCAACTACATCTGTTATTAAAGTATCGGCAAAAGCAATGAATAGGCTTCCTACTATTGGAGGGCAGGCAGATTTAGCTCAATATCTTCAAGTTGTTCCTGGTGTTGTATTCACTGGAGACCAAGGAGGTCAACTATATATTAGGGGTGGTACACCAGTTCAAAATCTTGTACTCCTTGATGGTATGACAGTGTATAATCCGTTTCACTCTATTGGTCTGTTTTCTGTTTTCGATGCTGATTTAGTAAGCAATGCCGATGTTTATACAGGTGGTTTTGGTGCGCAATTTGGCGGACGCATCTCCTCTGTTATGGATGTAACTACAAGATATGGAAATCCCAATAGGTTCGCTGGTAAAGTAGATGTAAATACTTTTGGTGCAAAGATTCTACTTGAAGGGCCGTTATTAAAAGCTAAAGATGCAAATTCGGCAAGTATAACTTATGTGCTTTCTGCCAAAAAATCATATATTGATAGAACCTCTCAAACATTATATAAATATGTTAATGATGGAAATGGTTTACCATTTACTTTTGCCGATTTTTATGGTAAAGTTTCTTTTAATGGAACTAATGGTAATAGGTTAGATATTTTTGGATTTGATTTTAATGATCAAGTGAGTTATCAAACTATTAATAATTATGAATGGCATTCGTATGGTGGTGGAATGAAGTTCTCTGTTGTGCCAGGCCAATCACCTATGTTGTTAGCAGGTCATGTTTCGTATTCTGATTATAAGATTGAACTTGAAGATGGCTCAGAAAGACCTAGAACAAGTCAGGTTGGTGGTTTTAATATGGGATTAGATTTTACATATTTCTTAGGAAAAAATAAGATAATTTATGGAGTAGATATGAAGAGTACTGGCACTGATTTTACTTTTGTAAATGCGTCTAATAGAATAATATCTCAACATGAATCCACAACGGAGATTGCTGCTTATATTGGTAGTAGAATGCTTTATGGTTCCAAAAAATATAAAAATAGTAATGATAAATATGCTCGTTTTATTATATCTCCTGGGCTTCGATTGCATTACTATGCTTCACTAGGAGATCTATCTATTGAACCCCGTTTAGCTCTAAAATATAATGTTACTCCTTTCTTTAGAATTAAAGGAGCTACAGGAGTTTATTCACAAAATATTATTAGTACAGCATCTGATAGGGATGTTGTGAACTTGTTTTATGGCTATGTTTCAGGGCCAGAAAATCTGCAAGATGAGTTTGATGGAGAAGAGCTAACTCATAAATTACAAAAATCTACACATGCAATTATAGGCTTTGAGGTTGATATTAACAACTATATCACCATAAACTTCGAAGCTTATTATAAGTGGTTTACTCAGCTAACAAACCTTAATAAGAATAAGATTTTTGAAGATAATGTTGACTATATTGACAAGCCTGATGTATTGAAAAAAGATTTCATAATTGAAGAGGGAAACTCAAAAGGATTTGATGTTTCAGTAAAGTTCCAAAAGGATCAATTGTATTTTTGGGGCGTATACTCTTTAGGATTTAATGAAAGATATGATGGTATTATTACCTATACGCCACACTTTGATCGTAGGCATAATCTGAATTTGCTTACTAGTTATACTTTTGGAAAACAACTCTTATGGGATTTTAATATCCGTTGGAATTATGGCTCCGGATTCCCATTTACACCTACTGCTGGAAACTATGAAATACTCGATTTTAATGATGGTATTAGTTCCGATTATACTACAGCCAATGGTGATGTTGGTATAGTATATGGATCCATTAATAGCAAAAGGTTGCCTAGCTATCATCGTATGGATATTGGTGTAAAAAGAAAGTTCTACTTTAATGAGCTTACCTCATTGGAAGTGTCACTTAGTATTACTAATATTTATAATAGAGCAAATATTTTCTATATTGATAGAATTACAAATCAACGAGTAGACCAATTACCATTTATGCCATCTTTAGGTCTTAATTTCAAGTTTTAATAAGTAGAATTATATGTGCGGAAGATATGTTTTAGTTCAGAAAGTTGAAGTTGTTGAAAGCCGATTTAATGTAGATGCTAATAATAATTTTCAATGGAATGCTAATTACAATATAAGTCCTGGAACTTATGCTCCAGTAATCACTTCTGATAAGCCCAAAGAATTACAGTTAATGCAATTTGGTTTAACTCCCTTTTGGGCTAAGAAAAGAATGTTTCTTTTTAACGCTAGGGCAGAAGGAGATAGAAATAAAGAAAACAATCCTAATTATAGAGAGAGCAAAGGTATTATTACTAAACCGGCATTTCGTAAACCTATTCGTTCGCAACGATGTTTGGTGATTGCTGATGCCTTTATTGAAGGGAGTAATTTGGAAGGATTAAAGAATCCATATTTAATATATCTAAAGGATAAGGAAAGGCCATTTGCTTTTGCCGGTATTTATGATGTGTGGCTAGATCCAAAAAGTGGAGAAGAACTAGAATCTTTTTCGATTATTACAACTACGTCAAATGAATTATTGCAAAAAATCCCTCATGATCGTAGCCCAGTCATTCTTCCAAGAGAGAAAGAATCGCAATGGCTAAATGATAAAACTCCACTAACAGAAATAACGAAAATGATGTATCCATATAATTCTAAACTTATGAATGCATACCAAATATCACCAAAGATTAGTTCCTCAAGAAATAACTATAAAGAGTTGATAAACCCATTGTCAAAACCTTTATCAGAGGATGATAACCTTAATGTAAATAAGTCATTACAGCTGCAAGGAATGGGTGCAAGAAAGAAATATCTATAGAATTTTATAAAGCTGAAATATTTCTTTCGTTAGTAATAATCTTCCCTTCAGGAGTATATAAATACTCAATTAAATCTTTGTATCTCTCTTCTACTTTTCCCCTTACCATTTTCATTGTAGAGTTAAGTAGTTTATTTTCTTCGGTAAACCCTTCCTCCAATATTCCAACAGAAGCCGGAATCCATCGGTGAGGGAACATATGTGAATATTTGCCATCTAACAAATAATAATCAATTTCTCTACTAATTATTTGTAATGCAACCTTTTTGCCTTCTTCTGTATTGATATCTTTTCCAACACTTCTTACCTCTTCTGATAATACAGCTTTGTTTGGGAATATCAATGCTGTGGTATAGTTGCTTTGATTGTTGTACAATATAACCTGCTCAATTATTGCAGATTGCTCAACTAAAGCTTCTTCAATTCCTTCAGGGCTATATTTCTCGCCATCGTTTCCAATTAAAAGGCTTTTAAACCTCCCTAATACATATAGAAAATTATCAGAATCCATATAACCCATGTCTCCTGTAAATAACCAGCCATCTCTTAATGCTTCTTTTGTAGCGCTGTCATTCTTCCAATAACCTTTCATTATATTTTCCCCCTTTACTACAATCTCTCCTTTTTCTCCAATGGGTAATTCTTTGCCATCAGAATCACATATCTTTAATTCCAAGTTTTTCACAATAAAACCTGAAGA
>QMPB01000098.1 GCA_003648395.1 Bacteroidota bacterium | reverse complement strand
AAGAGTAGAACTTTTATTCAAAAACTGATTAATGAAGGATGGAAAGAATTTGAGCAAGATTAAACTCTTTAGCTCAGATGGTTAGAACACCTGATCCCGATGTGTCGCATATGCGTCAACCTTAGAGTGCAATTAACCGTGTTCTGTTAAAAAGAATGCAAATAAAAGAACCCTTGTAATTCAATGGGTTACAAGGGTTCTTTTATTATATGGTTGTAATAATAATCAAATATAATAAACCAATTTAAGATTTTGCTTTAATATGTTTAAGCATATCTTTAGTCATAGCATCCAAATCATATTTTGGTTTCCAGCCCCATTCTTCTCTAGCGGCACTATCATCAATACTATTAGGCCAAGTATCAGCTATCTCTTGTCTATAATCTGGTTTGTATTCAATCTGAAACTCTGGAATATACTTTTTTATAGAATTAGCTAACTCCTCAACATCAAAACTCATAGCACCAACATTAAAGTCTGAATGATGTTTTAAATTCTCTTTATTTACTTGAAATAACTGAATAGTTGCGTTAAGGCAATCCTCCATATACATCATAGGTAATTTTGTATCCTTCTTAACAAAGCTAGTATACTTACCATATTTTATTGCATCATAATATATTGCAACAGCATAATCAGTTGTTCCTCCTCCTGGTAAAGCTTCGTGAGAAATAATGCCTGGGTATCTTAATCCACGAACATCCATTCCGTACTTATTAACATAATAATCACCCAATAATTCACCAGCAACTTTTGTAATTCCATACATTGTACGTGGCTTAAGTATTGTTTCTTGTGGAGTATTATCAGCTGGTGTTTCTGGACCAAAAGCAGCTATTGAGCTTGGTGTAAGTATTCTATCAATATTATTCTCTTTTGCAACCTCCAAAACATTAATTAAACCATTCATATTTACATTCCATGCTAACATTGGATTTTGCTCTCCAACTGCTGATAATATTGCGGCTAGATTTACAATTCCATCAATTTTATACTTCTTTACTATAGATTGTAAACCTTCTCTATCTAATATATCAAGATGCTCAAAAGGTCCACTTTCAGTAATAACCTTAGGACCTTCTTTTAAGTCGGTAGCAATAACATTATTATTACCATAGATTTTTCTCAATTCCATGGTAAGCTCTGTGCCAATTTGACCAGCACATCCAATAACTAAAATGTTTTTCATTGCTATAATAAATTAGGTGTTTAAATAAAGTAGAAACCTATTAATAATAGAAATCTCAAGTTCGCAGCAAATATAATTTAATTTTAATTGTAATTAATTTACAACAGTTGTTCTTTTTTGTATTTTCAGTTGGAAAATATCAATTATTAACTGATTTATTAACGACTATATTTTTCAATACCACCCTTTAGAAAAAATGCATTATCATATTCCATCCACCTCATAATACTTGCTGATACAGCTCCTTTTGGCCAGCAAAACAAAAGTAAAGCAAAAAAGCCTACAACACTATATTGTAGGCTTTTTAGAATATATATTATATTGTTATCTTACTATAAATTTCTTTTGAAGAATTAACCCATTATTATTATAGAAACTGATAAAATAAATTCCTTTAGAAATACTATTAAATCTAACTTGACTAGTATTTCCTGAGCTATTCAAATTAAAATCAACTGTTTTACCTAGTATGTCCATTATTTGTATTTTTTCAATAACAACACCATCATGCTTTACAAATAATGATTGATTATCACTCATTGGATTTGGAAATATTGCAATATTATTAATCGCACTATTTTCGTTCAAACCGTTAGGTGAGGCATCTATATAATCTATTTTAACAATACTATCTGCAGTAGTAGCATCGCTAACTAATAACTTTACAGTATAAAGTCCTTCAACAGTATACGTATGTATAGGATTAGAGTCTGTGGAAGTACTTCCATCTCCAAAATCCCAAAAAATTGATGTAGGCATACCAGTAGTTTGATTTGAAAACTGAACATCAAAAGGCACATTACCAATAGTAACATCAGCTGAGAAATCTGCACTAAGTAGAGGGTTTACCATACCATTATTGGCTGTATTTGACCTACTAGTATTATAATTAGTATTTGCTTTATAATTATATGGTTGACATATATATGGGCTAATTATTTCTACTTGATAATATAGTCCACCAGCAGGAGGTGTTAAATCAGTATATGAAGAATTAGTACCTGGAACAGAATCTATTTTTACCCAATTCATAGAAGTATCTGCTCTCCAAATACGATATGTTTGAACAGCTATTCCTTCATAGAAATTCCAAATTAAATTCCAACTACTTCCAGCTCCTTGATTAATAGATAAATGCATTGTTCTATGAGCATCGCTATAAACACTTTCATTACCGCAAGAATCTATAGTGGAAATTTTATATGAATATGACTGAACTGCTGGATTAGAATTTGCATCAACGAAAACGCCAGCAGAATCAGCAGGAATAAAACCAATTGAATCGTATACTCCTGCAACTGAAGATTCTGCATAAATATTATAATAATCTATGGCTCCTTGAATATGTTTTTCAAAAACAACAACGTTTGAACCCAAAACCTCATCAACAGTAACTAAACATATTGAATCAGGAGGAAGAGCTTCAATACTTACAACCGCAGAATCTGTAGCAGTCATATTACCATCGGTAACTGTTACATAAAACGTCTCTGCAACTGTTAAAGGTCCTGCTGTAGCAAGAGAATCATTAGTACTACTCAAATTTGGAGAACTAGCCCATGTAAAACTAAGATTACCATTACCCGAATAAGAAGTATGAGCTATTAAGTTTGTATAGCCATTGCAATAAACAGTATCGTCATTTATTTCAACATTCAAATATGCACCACCTGAAAGAGTTCTAATAATAGTGCCACTAGCCCCCACTGCATAAACAATATTACTATCTAATGCACTAACACCATATAAATTTTGTGTTGTAGAAGAAGATTGCTGAACCCAATTTATACCGCCATCAGTAGTTTTAAGAATTGTGCCGCCATCACCAACAATATAACCATAATTAGCATCTGCAAAACTTATTGCATTAAGATTAACGGTTACTCCACTGGTAACGGAAGTCCAAGAAGTACCACCGTCTATCGTTTTCTTTATATTTCCTGACGAACAAACCATATATCCTAATGATGGACTAATAAAGTAAATATCATTTGTCTCTCCTAAAAAAGAAACATCAGCGCCAAAGTAACTAGCTCCAGAAACTGTCTTTTTTGTAAAACCTTGGAAAGGACCATAGATTCCTCCTATAACTCCCACTGAATCATTAAAAAGGGCTACTGAGTTTAAGTTTTTTGTTGTAGTTCCTCCACTAACAGGATTCGACCATGTCATTCCGCTATTTGTTGTCTTTCTCACTACACCTCCATCTCCAACTACATAAGCTGTAGTAGAAGTTGGAAATTGTATATCATTTAAGTTTGATGTTGTTCCTGAAGTTGCTGCAGTCCATGTAGTGCCATTGCTTGAATAATACATTTTTCCTAAATCCCCAACAACCCATAAACCAGTAGTTGATGTTGCTGCAGCATTTAATGAAGCAGTAGAAACTACACTTGAAGTCCAAGTATTTCCTGTATTTCCTGTACCTAATACATGGCCAATGCTCGTGTTTCCTCCAACACAAATTGCTGCTGTATCATTAAGTACTATTACATCATTCAAAGAATTTGTGTAATTGCTAGACAAACTTTCCCAACCAGACTGTGCAACAGCAAAATAAGTTGTTACCATAAATAACAATAGTAAAGATATCTTTCTCATGTTAATAATATTAATTAAGTGATTATATGACTGTTATATATATAAAAATAAACTTAAAGCAGAGCTTTCTATATATAAACATTTAATTATTTTTCTAGCGCTAAGATATAACAAAATTCTCATTGGAGCAATAAAATTTATATCCACGTTCTTGATTTGAATAAAAGTTGTACATTTACCTCTGTTTTACTATTAGAAAAGTGTAAATTTACAATTAATACTTCTGTATTGATACTGTTACACATACAGTTCTAATCGTTTTTTAATATATTATATAAACTATTGATTTGAAAACTATATTCTTCAAAAGAGCAACTATTATTATATTCATGCTATTGTCTATTTATAACGTTTTTGGGCAAAATAGTACTGGATTAATTCCTATTCAAACTTTTGGAACAAAAGACTATAAAACTCAGCCTCAGAATTGGGTATTTGCAGAAGATAAAAGAGGGGCTATTTATGTAGGCAATAAAGAAGCCCTATTAATCTATACTGGTAGTTGGAAACACTACACTTTAGAAAATAGTGGAGACATTAGATCAATCGACATAAATGACAAAGGAAGAGTATTTGTTGGAGGAACAGGAGAATTTGGATATTTTGATGTTGATAGCACTAGAATTGGAACATTGGTTTACCATCCTATATATCATTATTTAGATTCAAATGAAATAACAAAAGTTGGAACCGTAATTGGAACACATGTCGTTAATTCAATAACTTACTTTATTACAAAAAAGAAAGTCTATATTCATTCTAATAATAATATTGAAACTATAAAAGCGCCTGGAAATATTACATTAAGTTCTAATATCAATGGTCAAATTATTGTAAAAATTCAAGAAGGAAATATTTATGAAATTAAAGACAATAAATTTATACAAATAACATTTAATGATAAAAAGTCAAATACTCTTTCTACTGAGATTCGCTCAATGATTCCTTTTGGCAAAGAATCAATATTATTTGTATCAAAGAAGTATAAACTTTTCACCTTTGATTATCTAAAAGAAAGAAAGACTGCGGTAGCTTTTCATACTCAATTAGACAGCACTTTTAAAAAAGAGCATGCAGAAAAAATTATCAATATTAAGAATAAATATATTGCTATATATACCGCTGGCAATGGAATATATATTATTGATAATAAAGGTCGCCTTATACGAAAGATTGATTCTAAAACAGGACTAAAAGAAGATATTGTAGAGAATATGTTTGTAGATAGTCAAAACAATCTTTGGCTAGCACATGGTGGTGGTTTGAGTAGAATTGCTATTTTCTCAAATTATGAATATTTTCCTCCTGAAGTAACAGGGTTTAAGGGAATAATACAAGCAATAACTAGGTATAATGGTAAACTATATTTCGGTACTGATAGAATGAATCTTTATGAGCTAGATGAATATAGTTTTAAGAATAAGAATATACTTAATAAAGCAGAAGTTACTAAAAAAAGTTTTTCAAAATGTTCAAATACGGGCATAAAAGAATCATTAGGTAAAGGGTGTTGGGACGCTTTAACCGTTAATATGGATAATGAAAAACTACTACTATTTATTACCAATGACTTTATATTTCAAGTAAATGAAAAAGGAGCTGTAGACACTGCGTATTTTAGGTCTGGTAACGTAATCCTACAAGACGAGATAGATCCACATAGAGTTTGGATAGGTTTATATCCAAAGGGTCTAGCTAGTATGTACTATGAAGATGGCAAATGGATAGATGAAGGAATGATTGAAGGAATTAATCTGGACATAAAAGCATTAGAATTTGATAATAATCTAAATTTATGGCTTGGTAGAGTAGATGCTCTTTCTATGTTAAAAAAACCAGTTTTTACAAATCATAAAATTGTAAAACCTTCTGTAATTAGTTATAATGAAAACAACGGCTTACCACATAACGATGCAATATACCCTCTTCATGATGGAGATAGAATGATTTTTGCTTCATCTGAAGGTTTATTCTTATTTAATAATAAAGAAGAAAGCTTTAATCGAACAGATATCTTCACTGATTGGTATAAAAATCATTTTGTTTTTAGAATGATTAAAGACAGTTATAATAACATTTGGACCGTTACCTATCCCTTAAATAAGTCAAAAATATTTCTTAAAAAACTCGTAAAGACCACTAATGGGAAATATACTGTTTCTACTCCTTATGCTCAAGAAAAAACCGCTCAAGCTTTTACAACTTTATACCAAGATGGAAACACACTATGGGCGGGTGGAACTTTTGATTTGGTAAAAATAAACAATATAAATGCTATTGATAAACCTGCAAAAATCATTAGCTTTATTAATAAAATAATTATTAATAATAAAGACACTTTATTTGATGGTTTCTTCTATAATAAAGACAATCAAATTATTAGCAAACAAGACAAGTCTATCCAAACCGTTTTACCATATTCTAGTAGAAACCTTACATTCTACTTCTCTGGAATTGCCGAAAAACTTGAAGCAAAGCCTAATTACAGGTGGAAACTCGAAGGATATGATAAAAATTGGGAAGACTGGACAACAAAAACAGAAGTAAGATACACCAACTTACAAGAAGGTGATTACTCTTTTATAATGCAATCTAAAGATATTTATGGTAATATAAGTAAGGAAGTCAGCTATAGTTTTTCTGTTAGACCTCCTTGGCACAGAACTATTTGGGCATATATTGCATACATTTTGTTCTTTATTGCATTTGTATGGGGTGCTATTGAATTCTCAACTAGGAGTTTGAAAAAGATAATTAGAGAAGCAACGGCAGAAATCAGGGCTCAAAAAGACGATATTGAGGAGAAAAACCAAGATATTATGAGTAGTATTCGCTATGCACAAAGAATCCAAGAAGCTGTTTCTCCTCAGAAGAAACAAATGGATAAGGTATTTTCTCAACATTTTGTTTTATGGAAACCAAGAGATATTGTTAGTGGTGATTTCTATTGGATGATGCAAAAAGATGGTAAGACAATTATTGCTGCTGCTGACTGTACAGGTCATGGAGTTCCGGGTGCATTTATGAGTATTATGGGAATTTCTTTCTTAAATGAAATAGCTAACAATAAAGATATTAAGACAGGTGCTGAAGTATTAAATCAATTACGTACTAACGTAATTACTTCACTAAATCAAGAAGGCTCTGAGACTGATACTAAAGATGGAATGGATATATCTCTTTGCGTATATGATTTTGACAATATGATGATGCAATTTGCTGGCGCATATAATCCTTTATATATGATACGCGATGGTGAACTGTCAATAATAAAAGCTGACAGAATGCCTATAGGAATTCACGATAGAGATAAAAACCCTTTTACAAATATGGAATTTAGCATGCATAAAGGAGATATGTACTACATTCTTAGTGATGGTTTTATTGATCAATTTGGCGGTCCTAAAGGCAAAAAATTTATGACTAAGAGGTTTAAACAACTCATTCTTGATATTTATGATAAACCTATGGATGAGCAAAAAGAAATCCTATGGCAAACAATACTTGAATGGCGTGGTGAAATAGAACAAATTGATGATATAATCATTATTGGAATAAAAGTATAGAATAATGATTCATAAAGATTCAATAGTAAATTTTTCGGATTCCTTAAGCAATATTTCAAGTCAAATAATTGACACTTCCTTTATTGAGAAACCTTCTAATTCTCATATTAAAGAAGCTATAGAACTAATGCTAGACCCCATTAATTCCATGGGTAATAATTGGATTTTCTATTGGCTAAGCTTAATAGGAGTGTTGATTTTTTTAAGCAAATCCCTATTCCCAAAACATTTTAACAACATTATCCAAGCACTTATTAATAATAGAGCATATAATAATCTAACAAAAGAAGGTATAGTATGGAGGCATCCATTAAATATAATTCTAACAAGTGCCTATATACTGTCAATAAGTCTAGTTCTTTTCACCAGAATATCTCACTCATTAAATATTAACCTAGATATTTATTATGCATTAAAAATAGTACTAAGTATTATTATACTAATATTTACAAAGCTGATAATTGTATTATTTACTCAAGTAGTATTTCAAATTAAATCACTCCTAAGCAATTATCTAAACTATCTATTCCTTAGCTATAGTTTTCTAGGTATAATTCTATTCTTCTTTCTTTGGATACTACTATATGCTGATTACCAGTTTGGGGTATACATTTCTGCTATACTAACAACAATGGTTTATTTATTTAGAATATATAAACTATTGAGTCTCCGCAATTCAAAAAATAACTTTAATTTGTTCCATTTTATTATTTATCTTTGCACGGTTGAAATTTTACCCTTGGTAATATTCAGAAAGCTATATTTCATATGGTTTTTAGGCAATTAAATTTCATTTATAATATCTGAGAATTATTAAGAATTCTTAGTAGATAGGAATTAAATATTGATAAACATAAAGTAATTTTATCTTGAAAATAAAAAGTATACTTGTTTCGCAACCACCTCCGGCAGATATTCAAAAGTCACCTTATAACAAATTAATCGACAAATATAAGATTAGTGTTGACTATTTTAAATTCATTAAAATTGATGGTATTCCATCTAAAGAATTTCGACAAGCTAGAGTAAATATTTTAGATTATTCTGCAGTTATTTTTACTAGTCGTCAAGCTGTTGATCATTTTTTCAGAATAGCAAAAGAGGTTAGAGCTAATATTCCTGAAGACATGAAGTATTTCTGTATTTCAGAGTCTACAGCATATTATCTTCAGAACTATGTTCAATATAGAAAGAGAAAGATATTTCACGGGAAGCAGAGTTTTGCAGATTTGATGGAAGTCATTAGAAAGCATAAGGATAATAAGTTTTTATTTCCCTGCTCTGAAATTCACAAACAAGACATTCCAAATGCACTTGAGAAAGAAGGAATAGAGTTTGAAAAAGCTGTCATCTACAGAACTTTAGCTTGTGATTTGAGTAAAATTGACATTACATCATACGATATGTTAGTATTCTTTAGCCCATCAGGAATAAAGTCATTATTTAAGAACTTCCCTGATTTTGAACAAGGAGAGCAAGCAATTGCAACATTTGGTAAAACAACTGCTGAAGCTGCCAAAAGTGCTGGATTAAAGATTCAAGTTAATGCACCAACGCCAAAGGCTCCATCAATGTCGATGTCTATTGAGCAGTATGTGAAGGATTCCAATAAACGTAAGAGATAAATTTAAGGCGGCTATAATAAACAACAATCTCTTCGTTGAACTTGAATTAGTAATTAATCATCCCGATACATCGGGACTCCTAATTACTAATTCTGCGTCCGCCTCGACCTTGTTGCTTATTATACACCTTGTATAATCTCGTATTTAAATTTATAGGCACAAAAAAACCAGCTAGAAACTAGCTGGTTTTTTTGTGCCTAATATTTAATGACTACCTAAATCGCTTTAAGAAAGGATGATAATCACCTCTAATACCTATTGGATTGGCATTTCTAATTTGGTGAACAATTTCTATACTCTTACGAGCATGTTCCAAACCAAAACCATCTCCTTTAAGAATATGCTCATAACTAATATTATGTAATTCTGTAAACCCTCCGCTAAACTCTATTTCTTTACCATTAACAGTGATCGATCTGTAAGTACGTTGTCCTGTAGCTGCAATATCTTTTGGTAAATTAGTGTCATCAACACTAAGAAACCAACGAACTCTAGCCCTTTCTAATTGCAAGAAACCAGCTGCAGTATCTTTATCAGTATAATGAACAGTATTCATTTGAACATTACCAAAAATATATGTTAACATATCGTAAAAATGTACGCCAATATTGGTAGCAACACCACCAGACTTCGCATTATCTCCTTTCCAACTAATGAAGTACCATCTTCCTCTTGATGTGATATACGATAAATCAATATCATAAATTATATCCGCAGGTCCTTCATCTATCTCTTTCTTTAAGTCAATAATTGCTTGATGATGGCGAAGTTGAAGAATATTATAGATTTGTTTTCCTGTTTCTTTCTCTATCTCTTGCAGAGCATCAATATTCCATGGATTAAGCACAAGAGGTTTCTCACAAATAGCGTGAGCATCATTTCTCAAAGCCAAACGAATATGAGAATCATGAAGGTAGTTTGGAGTACAAATTGATACATAATCAATCTTCTTTTCTCCTCTTCTTCTTAATTTATCCAAATGCCTATCAAAACGTTCTGACTCAGTAAAGAAATCAGCTTCAGGGAAATAACTATCAATTATCCCTACACTATCAAATTTATCTAAAGCTGCAACTAAGTTGTTTCCTGTCTCTTTAATTGCTTTCATATGACGTGGAGCTATATAACCCGCGGCGCCTATTAGTCCGAAGTTTATTTGTTTTTTCATATTATATTCTATTTTTACAGCTTGCCCTAAATCAACAATTTCTTCGTTACGCTTGCATCGAAAACTGTCATTTACAAACGTAAACTCCATTTTTCAATACTTCACAAGCCTCGAACTTGATGATTTATAATCAAGCTACATAATTTATATTAGAGTTTATTTCAGGCATTAAAGCTTATTCTTTGAGTTGATGAGAACACGGATGACACTGGTGTTATGGATTGTCACAGATGAATTTGTGAATATCTTTTAAATCCGTGTTATCTGTGTTCCTTGTTTGTGTTATATTTTAGTTACTTGATAATCTTTAAGTTGGTATTTTTCTTTGCTTTCTGGGCAGATTGCAATACCAATCTCATCAAAGTTTAAGCGATGACCATATTCGCTCATCCAGCCAATTTGACGAGCGGGATTTCCAACTACAAGAGCATAAGAAGGAACAGTTTT
>QMPB01000097.1 GCA_003648395.1 Bacteroidota bacterium | reverse complement strand
CCTTTTGAAATAAAATTCTAACTATTTGAATATGTTTAGCAGTACTCTTCTTAAACATTAGATTATTTACAATTTGTATTTTTTGTGTTTTCATATCTTATTGCTTATTTTGAAGTAGTGACTCTATATTTTTTACTGCATTCATCATTGGATATTTTATATAGATTAGCCATGGTTAGAATATAACATTTCATCATGCCTACTACCCATTTGGGTTTTAATACCTTTGCTGATGCTCCATAAGAAAGAATTTCATTAAAGAATTCATTTGTGATATAGATCTTTAACTCAATAATAAAATTTCCATTTTTCCTGTATTTTACAATCTTTTGAGAGTGATGTAAAGGGATTGAATTTATTTCATTATGTAGTATCTTATTGAATTCAATGTGAACTATTGCCAAAGTGCTTTGGATTATACCTACGCCCATAGAATGTTTAAAAAAGACATCCTCATCAAATTCTTTGAATATGAATTTTCTTTTAGTGAGCTTGTATATATCGTAAATGTATCGTATGTCAAATACTTTAATTTTTGTATTAAACTCAGAATATGCAATTACATACCATCTGTTGTGGTATTCTTTTAGTAAATAGGGATGGATGATGTCACCTTCGAATTCAAGATTAGATGCATTGATAATAGAAAGGGGAGTATGTTCTTTTATATAATCAATAAACAATTCAAGATCCTTAATATTAATGTATTCTGATTGGGATTCAAGGCTAATAATATTGTTTCTTCGAGACTCCATATTGCTTCTAATTGAAGTGCTGATTTTGTCTACAGCTGAATTGTAATTCTCTCCAAGAGTACTTCCCTTAAACTGTTTAAGTATATCAATAATATTTTCTAGTACACCAAATTCATTATCATTAAGACTGATTTTCTTAATAGTATAATCCTTGTCAAGGTATTCATAACCTTTATATTGTCTATTGAAATATATTGGAGCATGATAGCCTAAAAGTTCATCCTCTTTCATAGCTTTTATGTCTTTTTGGATAGTCTCAGGTGAAAATCGAAATCCTATTCTGTCTTCAAAAGCATTGATTAACTTATCCATACTAGGGTAATTCCTTTGGCATATATACTCATCTATTATGCGATAACGTATAAGAGCTTGTTTGTTTGATGATCCCATTGCTGATAATTTGATGTGTTAATAATCTACTCGCAAGATACGAAATTAAACAGTATCTAAAATACGGAGTGAAGATTTATCTTTGAATTAAATGAGGTGTTAATTTAAAATTAGAAATCATGTCTAAAGAAATCAAAAGAAGTAAAAAATCAGATTCAAATGTATTGCCCAATAATAAATTGAAAAAGCAACATATAAAATGGGCTGATTTAACAGAAGAGCAAAAAAGAGAAAACCAAATACGATATTTTTCAATGTTGGTTAACTATTTTAAGACAAAATAGGTGATGTGTAATGACAATAATTACTAATAAGTATTAAACCGTATAGAAAATACGGAGTTAGCATTTAGTTTTGTTTTTATAATTATAAACTAATAAATAGAAATTATGAAAGCCAAGAAACAGAACAACAATCTACAGGTTGACAGACTAAATTATGAATTACTAAGGACTTATGAAAACCCAACTGTTAAGACTGATGGTCCAAAACCACAAAAAGAAAGAATAATTTATGTTGCAATATCTCCCAATCAGGAGATTGTAGCTTGTGCATACTTTAGTGGTGAGATTTCATTATTTAACTTTAAGACCAGTGAACTTATAGTAAGATTTCAAGCTCACGAAGGAAGATCTCATCATATTGAATTTTCAAAGAATGGCGAAATCATGCTTTCAACAGGTGATGATGGTAGAGTAATGATGTTTGATATTAAAAGCTATACTCTAATAAATAAGATTGTTATGCCATTCTATAAAAATCAGCTTGAATTAACTAAGATAGTGTTTGCTCTTATTGATGATGACTTGGAATACATATATTTTGGTGCTAATAATGGTTGTATTTATAAATGTGACAAAAAGAGGAATTACAAACCTTATATGATTGTTAGTCCCGAAAGCGATATTTATTCTGATTCCTATTATATTACAGCAGGAATATTTTCACCAGATAATAAATATCTAGTCTATAGCAGTGGTTTCAGTATTAAGTTTTTAAACCTATCGACAAACAAAATAGAAAAGCTTATTGGTGGAGCACATCAATATATTAATGATGTGGTTTTCCATCCAACAAATAGTAATATACTAATCTCTTGGTTACAGAATGGTACTATTACTTATTGGGACGTAGAACTTGAAGAAGCACTTTGTACCATTAAAGCAAGTAATCAAGAGGGTTATTCACATATAAGTATTAATAATACAGGAGAATATCTTGCTTCAGGAAATGACTATTATTATGTAAATATCTGGGATGTAAATACAAAGCATCGTTTAGCTAAAATATCTAATAAGTTTAGTATGGATGGAGAAATTAAAGGACATACAAGAAGAATAAATAGCTTGATATTTATTGAAGACGGAAGCCTTTTAACAGCTAGTCATGATGGAACGGCTAAGCTCTGGAAATTGACTAAGAAATAAACATATAGTTATACTGAGCCGACATAGAAATTTGTAATATTAAACGCATCTTTTGCACCTATTCTTCTTTATAATTTATATCCGTAGCTGCGGCTATGCAAAGAAATTATGCATCGACTAGGCACAAAATAAGCTATTTACTAAATACAATTTTCTATCACGGCTCAGTATAATGTCTCAGACTGAATTTATTCGTTTTGAGGTATTGATTTATTATTAATTAAAAACCAAAAATATTGAAGATGAATAATTATTCTAGCATAAAAAGTATATTAATTGCAATAACTACTTTAATAGTAATAAATGCAAGCTCACAAAATCATTATTCTATTTTTAAAACCTATACTTACGAAATGAAAGTAAATTCAAAGATTGTAAGAACTACAACCGAAGAATTGCTTTTAGATTCAAATGTAGTTTATGATTTGCATAATCCTGGAACTTGGATAAGAAATTTTAGACTAGTTGCAAGTGAAAAATATAAGGTGTTATTATCTTTCAATCATCCTTCAAGCATAGAGCCTTTTGGGATATGTGGAGCAGGGAATGAAGAGGGTTTTATGCTTTATCAATTTGACAAGAATTACAAGCTTATTTCTTCTAAAAGCATATTGTTGGAAAGCTGCGTGTATCAAATTAATGTAGAAAGTAAGGTAGAAATATCAAATTATATAACAAAATATATAATTAGTGATGATTCTGAAGATGCTTACTTTGAAGTTGTAATAAATGCAAAAGATGTTTGGATAGGAAAAAGTAAGATAAAAAATTATAAAACTAAAAAATAGAAATTATGAATGAAGAGAAAACAATTAGCATTGACAGAGAGTTATTAGAAGAAATAGTTGGCTATATAGATTACACAAGATCCATATGTGGTGAAGATATGGATGCAGACAATCTGGAAGGAAGAGTTAATAAACTTTTGGGAAGGAGTGATGAAGATTAATAGGTCTAATTTTTTTAAGTAATTTCAATGAAAAATCAGTTGTAAAAAACAGTACTTTTATAGCATTAAAGGAATAAAGCGAATTATTATTTTTGATTATTGTAAAAATGGCATTACCAGTAAATATTAAAGAATTAATACACGGGAATTCAGTTGAGTGGGAGAGACTTGAGTTTAAGAAAGGATGGAATCCTGAAGAGATAGTTCATACTATGTGTGCTTTTGCAAATGATATTAATAATTGGGGTGGTGGTTATATTGTTATTGGAATTGACGAGAAAGATGGTATGCCTATTTTTCCACCTCAAGGTATAGAACAAAATCAGTTGGACAAAATACAGAAGGATACATTAAACCTAGCACATCAAATTTCACCAAATTATTTTCCAAAAATTCAGCCTTATAATTATGATGGGAAGAATATTGTAGTTTTATGGTGTTATGCAGGAGATCATAGAGTATATACAGCACCAAGTACACAAGGTAAAAAGTCGCAACGACATCCATATATTAGAATAGGTTCAAGTAGTATTATTGCTAAGGGTAGTAATCTTGATAGATTGAATGAGTTGACGGCTAGAATCCCATTTGATGATAGAGTTAATCAGAATGCTACAATTAGAGACTTTGATTTAGGTTTAATAAGAGAATATCTCTATGAAGTAAAAAGCGATCTTTTTGAAGAAAGCTTAAAAATGGGATTTGAAGACCTTTGTAGAGCAATGAATATAGCTAAAGGACCAGATGAGTTTTTAATGCCAGTAAATGTTGGTTTATTATTCTTTTCAAAGCAGCCAGAAAAGTTCTTTTCTAGACCTTGGATTGAATTAGTATGGCATCAAGATGAATCAGGTAGAAAGTTTAAGGAATATTATTTTAAAGGACCATTACATATTCAATTAAGAGATACTTTATCATTTATAAAGAGTCACTTTATAGGAGAACAAGTAATAAAGCATTCAGATAGAGCAGAGGCAGAGAGATTCTTTAATTTTCCTTACGAGGCAATAGAGGAAGTATTGGTGAACGCAGTATATCATAAGAGTTACGAAAAAGGATCACCTATTGAGGTTCAAGTATGGCCAGATAAAATAGAATTTCTAAGTTTTCCTGGACCAATACCACCAGTTAATGCTAAAATGTTAAGTACAGAACATAGAATTGTTGCCAGAGAATATCGTAACAGACGAATAGGTGATTTCTTAAAAGAATTGGATCTTACAGAGGGTAGAGGAACAGGTTTTCCAACCATTTATAAAGTAATGAAAAGAAATGCGTCCCCAGAACCTATATTTAAGACTGATGAACAAAATGTGTATTTCTTGGCGGTTTTGCTTAAGAGGGTTGAGGAAATAACTGATGATAAGATAAATGAAAAATTAGATGATAAGTTGGGTGTAAAGTTGGGTGTAAAGTTGGGTGTAAATGAAGATAAAATTTTATCACTTATTAATAAAGATAATAATATTACGATAGTAGACTTGTCAAGGAGAATTGGAATTTCTACAACTGCTATTGAAAATAATATTAAGAAACTTAAAACAAGAGGTTTGCTAGAGAGGGTTGGGGCAGACAAAAGTGGTTATTGGAGGATTAAAGATGTAAAATTTATTTAAGAGATTTTTTTATAAATTATATTTTAAATAATTATTAATGACCTCAAATATAAAGATATGGAATCAAATGCATTTGGTGGACGTAGTTGGAGAGTGCTTTTAGGTTTTGAGCCAAACGATAGAAAATAAATACCAATGTGGTTCAACAATATAACAGGCTTCAAAGAAGAAAGCCATAAACAAGTACAAAGCAATATTACCATTGAAGATGGTGTAATGACCTCATTGGTTAATGGTAAGTCGTATAGCTGTGTTAGATTGTAGATTCCAACATTGGGGAAACTACGAGAACAATATTTAGCATTAAATACTCCAAAAGGAAAACTAAGAGTAAGCGAAGTAATAGGAGTTGTAAAAGCTTTTTATAACGACAAAGCAAATGTAGGAGCAATGTTTCAGGTGGCTTCACAGTTTAATTTGCTAGAGATGGTATTGCAGGATTTAAAGATGAAGAAACTGCTCTACTTTTTAGAAAAGCATTGGATTTAGATAATATCTGTCTTCCTGAAATATTTGTTTTACATAAATCAAACAAACTGAAAAAAAAATTAAAGAAAAATTAGAAATGAACAAACCTATAACAATAAAATTAACGAAAACTATACTTGATGTTATAGTTCCAAAAGATATTATTTATGCAGAAGTAGCAGGTGGAGGTGCTATGGGTAATACAGGTGGAATTATGTTGTATCTTATTCAAAATGAGAAACTAATTTGTTATGAAACTAACGTATTTATCGATGAAGAAATTTACCTGTTAATAGGAGACTTAATAATGAAACATCAGGACAAATTTAAATATGATGATATAGAAGAAGGGATTAAATTATTCAACCATTTTTACGGTGGAATGGGAAATAATGTGTTTGTAAATATAAATGTCACACTTAAAATTAAAGAAGGATATTTTATCTACAATAAATATGGCATAGAATATCAGATTTTCAGTTCAGTTCAAGGAGTTTTTGATAGCGTTGTATATGCAATGAAACATCCTGAAAATGAAGACTTATTTTAATGATAATAACGTTTAAAACTCAAGGAATGATTAACGTAAAAACCAACACCGAACAGCTAAACGAGCAGACCTCTCCGCCAGTTCCAATATCCATCGGGATTGACAGAGATAGCCTCTATATTGCGAAGCACGCATGAGTGAAAATTATTAAATTAGTATTAGTAGATAATAGTTTGTTATGATTTCATAAATTATTGATATGCAGGCAATTACAAGTAGTGATAGTATTATTACTATTAATTTATTTATCAATGATTCATATTCATTCATTGAATTTAATTCAATATGTTCTGGAGATAGTATATTTTGGCAAGGAAACTATTATAGTAATAATGGACAGTTTTACGCAAATTATTCCACTAATAGTGGGTGTGATAGTAATTATACATTAAACCTAACTGTAAATCCATTACCACAGATTGTCAATATTATTACCAACCCTTCAAATGGTGTTTTATTAAATAGTAATCTTGGTGAAATAATTATTACAAATAGCATTGTTAGTGATAGTTATTGGGTTTCAAAAGATTCTATTGCATATTCAGGAATATTTACAGGAAATGGTACTTCATTAAGTCTTGGAAATATTTATACTCCTGACACTTTTGAAGTATGGAGTAAAAATAATAATACCGCTTGTTTTATTAAACAATCAGAAATAGTTTTTATTGAGCAATTCAATATTTCCACATCTACAAACCCAACAAATGCAGGAAGTGTAACAGGTGTGGGGCACTTATAATCAAGGTCAAATATGCAATCTTGTTGCATCAGCTGCATCTAACTTTGTTTTTAATAATTGGACAGATGGAGGAAATATTGTTTCTACAGATACATTATATTCTTTTGTAGTAAATAGCGATAGAAGTTTAATTGCAAATTTCTCAAGCACTATTGGTATTAAAGGATTCAAGAAAAATACAATGATAAGTGTTTATCCAAATCCTTTCAAGAATACTACAAACATTAAATATACACTCAACAAATCATCAAAAGTTGTTTTAGGAGTATATTCGTCAATTGGTAAAAATATCGCTGTATTAGTTAACGAAAAACAAGATGCAGGTTCTTATCAGTATCAATTTAAAGCTTTAGAATATGGATACACAACAGGTGTTCTGTTTTTAAGAATGATAGTTGATAATGATATGTCTGTTATTAAACTTATTGAAATAAAGTAAATAACAAATACAAACAAAAGAACTTTTAATTTTTATATTTACACTATTATTAAGTCAAATTGTATATATAATTGCAGTTGTTATTAAGAAATATTGAAACAGAACATAATGATTCTGAGATTGTGTCGATAGTATCAACACAATTGAGTTAGTCGCATTTTATTGAACTTTTGCCCTCGATATTAGTCTTACGTAATTGATAAGATATTAGAATAGGTATTACTTTTTTCAATAAATTTGAAACCTTTCTTAATAATAAGAAATCACAATAAAATATAGCTTTAATAAATATGGCAGAACAACAAAACATAGAATACAAACAATCGTGGCACAATGATTATCTAAAATGGGTATGTGGCTTTGCTAATGCCATTGGTGGCGTTATTTATATTGGTATTGATGATGATGGCAATGTTGTTCATTTAGAAAATTATGCTCGGTTATTGGAAGATATACCCAATAAAATTCGCAATTCAATGGGAATAATTTGTGATGTTCAATTAGAAGATAAGGAAGGCAATAAATATATTTCTATTAAGGTAAATCCATATTCTGTTCCTGTTTCTCTTCGTGGTAGATATTATTATCGTACAGGTAGTACAAATACAGAGTTAACAGGTATTGAGTTAAATGAGTTTTTGCTTAAGAAAGCTGGAAAAACTTGGGATGATGTAGTTGAAGAAGGTGCAACAATTGATGATATTGATATAAGTAGTATATCAAAATTTATAGAAGAAAGTAAGGGTAAAGGTAGATTGCCCAATACAGATGGCTTAAGCACTAAAGAAATACTTGATAAACTTCGTTTGACAGAGGGAGATAAACTCAAAAGAGCAGCACTTTTATTGTTTGGTAAAGATCCCAATAAGTTTTATCCTAATATTCAAGTAAAAATTGGTCGATTTGGAACAGATGCTTCAGACCTAAAGTTTCAAGAAGTTGTTGAAGGAAATTTGGTTTATATGATTGAAGAAGTTCAGATTCAGTTAAATCATAAATTCTTAACTCGGCCAGTAAGTTTTGAGGGGATGAAGCGTATTGAAAAAAGAGGATATCCAATGGAAGCCTTACGAGAGATGTTACTTAATGCCCTAGTTCATAGAGTTTATATGGGCGCATCTGTACAAATGAGAGTTTTTGATGACAGGCTGTCTATTTGGAATGAAGGTGCACTTCCTATGGGACTTACAATAGATAATCTCAAAGAAGAACACAACTCACGACCAAGAAACCCTATTATTGCTGACGCTTGTTTTAAAGCAGGTTATATTGATACTTGGGGAAGAGGTGTTTTGAAGATTATTAATTCTTGTAAAGAAGCTGAACTCCCAGAGCCTAATATTATTGAAAAAGATGGAGGTTTATTAGTGGAGCTCTATGCAGAAAATAATAAAGTTGATGACGCTAGTGGTGTAATAGGTGGTGTAATAGGTGGTGTAATAGGTGGTGTAATAGACGAATTAACAGAGAGACAAAAAGAGATTCTTAATATTATTAAAAATAATAATAAAGTAAGCTATAAAGAAATATCAGCAATATTAGACATAAATGAATCTGCTGTTAATAGACATATAATAAAGCTAAAAGAAAAGAATATAATAGAACGTATTGGAGGAACACGAGGTTATTGGAAGATTAATACAACTAAAGGGTCTTGAAATTTACAGCTGAAAAAATGGGAATCCTAAATCCAAAATGTTGAAGATTTAGTACCATTTTAATTATCGAATTGCATAATAAATTTCAAAATATTTTTTATGTTTTAAGAATATTAATTTTCTTGCATAGCCTATAGTTACGGAAGAAAATTTAAATGAAGTAAAACTAAAAAAGATAAAGAAATTTTATGCTATTTGATTGTTAATATGGTATAGTAAAAAGAGAGTAATTATTTTCCAAAAATTCAGCCTTATAGTTATGATGGGAAGAATATTGTAGTTTCATGGTGTTATGCAGGAGATCATAGAGTATATACAGCACCAAGTACGCAAGGTAAAAAATCGCAAAGACATCCATATATTAGAATTGGTTCAAGTAGTATTATTGCTAAGGGTAGTAACTTAGAACGGTTATTTGATTTAACTGCAAAAATCCCATTTGATGATAGGTTAAATCAACGATCTAATATTAGTGATTTAAGTTTAATGCATATTCAAGCTTATTTGCAAGAAGTGAATAGTAGTTTATTTAAAGAAAGTCATAAGATATCTTTTACTGATTTATGTAGAGCAATGCATATTGTAAAAGGTCCTGATGAATTTTTATTTCCAGTAAATGTTGGTTTATTATTTTTTTCTAAGCAGCCTGAAAAATTCTTTTCAAGAGCTTGGATTGAACTTGTATGGTATAAGACTGTTAATGGTCATACATTTAACGAGTATTATTTTAAAGGGCCATTACAAACCCAATTAAGAGAAGTATTTGCGTTTCTGAAAACTAATATTTTGGCAGAGAAAACAATAAAGTATCCAGATAGAGCAAAAGCAGATCGTTTTTATAATTTTCCTTTTGAAGCATTGGAAGAGGCTATTTCAAATGCTGTTTACCATAAAAGCTATGAAATTGGATCACCTATTGAAATACAAGTATGGCCTGATAAAATTACAATTCTTAGTTACCCTGGACCAATGCCTCCTATTACATCTAAAGTAATAAGCATAAATAGAAGAATATATGCAAGAATGTATCGCAATAGGCGAATAGGTGATTTTCTTAAGGAACTTGGGTTAACGGAAGGTAGAGGTGGCGGTTTCCCTGCTATATATGATGCTTTAGAAGCTAATGGTTCACCTAATCCTTCATTTGAGACGGATGATGAAAGTTACTTTCTTACTACATTATTTGCTCACCCTGATTATTTAGATGATGCTTTAGAAGATTACCAAGTTAGTAACCAGGTAAGTAACCAGGATAATAATCTAATATTCAGTAGTATAAAAGAGATAGAGGATTATTGTACTAATGCAAGTAACCAAGTTAGTAACCAGGCTGATGATAAAGTAAAACAATCAATAATCGATGTTATTGTGCCAGTGTGAACAGCTATAATTTCTAGGCCAAAATTACACATTAATTTGTTTCATATTTCCACATTAATTTTCTTGTATTTCTTACATTAATTTGTTGGCTAAATCTTATTTTGATGCGCTAAGCAAAATGTATTTTCACTCTAAAGAGGAAAAACTTAATATTTCTAGTACCATAATTGACATTAATAAAACGTTGTAAGTTTTGATTAAGAGCTTCTGCTTTAGCATTAGTTTCTTTAGCAATGAAGTAATG
>QMPB01000096.1 GCA_003648395.1 Bacteroidota bacterium | reverse complement strand
GTGGAAAGCAAGCGATTGGCCAGAGATTTATCAAAGTCCTGTTTACGACTTTATGTATGCTTCAGGTATTGCATTTGCACCACCTCATACTATGAGTAAGCCAATGCAAAGCCCTAATGGTACAAAGATATTCCCAACTCCACCACGTACAGGTATGCCTTCAGGTGTAATTGGTAAAGTAGTGGCTCAAAATATAGCTTATAGAATAAAAACTGGTAAAAAAGATCATCCACATAAAGCATCTATGACTAAGCAGGCGGCTGCTTGTATTGTTAGTGCTGGTTATGGATTTACTAAAGGGCAGGCAGCCACAATGACTGTTTCTCCTATTGTACCCGATTGGGAAAAGTATCCTAAATATGGTAGAGATATTAACGCTACAGTTGGTGTTATTGGATTAGCCGGACATTGGATGAAGCTATTTATGCATTATATGTTCTTATATAAAGCTAAAGCTAAATTGGGATGGTCAATTATTCCTGAGTAAAATTTATTAAATTTAAGAAACGATTAAAATATAATATTATGGCAAGTATACACGAAAGATTACAAAATAAACCATACGCAGAATATGCATATGCAACAAGACCGACTAAAATGACATTGTTTTGGAGACGTTGTTTAATAAAGCAGCTTTTTATGTTCTTTAAGCTTAATTTGAAGATAATGATGATGGTTGTAAAAGGACACAGTTAAAATAAAGCTATTCTAATTTTTTTAAAGCAGTTATGTTATATTATTTCATAGCTGCTTTTTTTATTGTAATAATCTGGTACTTAGTTAATAACATTATAGACATATAGATTTTGTAAAATAAAAAGTAATTATTATTCATGGATTTTAATAATAAAGCAACATATTTGCATAATTATTATAATAAACTAATACAATGACAACACAAATAGTTTTAGGTCTAGATATAGGAGGAACAAGTGCTGATATAGCATTTATTGATATGGAAGGTAAGATATTGCATAAAGAAAATATCCTTTCACATGAATATAATACAGCGAATAGTTTCGTGCAATTGGTAAAACAGAATGTAACTAAAGCTCTTGCAAAACATAAAGGGAACCTAATTGTTAGAGGTATTGGAATAGGTGCTCCAAATGGAAATTATTACCGTGGTACAATTGAGTATGCCCCAAATATGAAGTGGGAAGGGATTGTCCCATTAGCAGAATATTTTAAAATGGCTTTTGGTGTTCCTTGTTTTCTTACTAATGATGCCAATGCGGCAGCTATTGGAGAAAGAATGTTTGGTAATGCAAAAAATGTAAACGATTTTATTATGATTACTTTGGGTACTGGTCTTGGAAGCGGTATTGTAATCAATGGCGAAATTGTGTATGGTAATGATGGTTTTGCTGGTGAGTTAGGGCATGTATTGGTTGAGGAAGAAGGTCGTCTTTGTGGTTGTGGCAGAAAAGGTTGTCTTGAAACTTATGCATCGGTTACAGGACTTAAACGTACTGTTATTGAAATGCTTGAGACAGGTAATTATAAGAGTGAACTTGATGGGTTAACCTTTAACCAAATTTCAGGAGTTATGATCGAAAAGGCTGCTCTAAATGGCGATACTCTTGCTCTTGAAGCTTATGCTTTTACGGGAAAGGTTTTAGGACGTGCTTTAGCAAATGCTGTTGCTTTTAGTAGTCCTAGTTTGATTGTGCTTTTTGGTGGTTTATCACAGTCTGGTGATTTAATTATTAAGCCAACTAAATACGAAATGGAGAAGACCTTACTTAGAATTTATAAAAGTAAAGTTCCTATTATTGCCTCTGGGCTAGCCAATAATGAAGCTGCAATTCTTGGTGCAGCTGCTTTAGCTTGGAAAGAATTAGGTGTAGAATAGTTCTATATTTTATTTCTTAGGATTAAATAGCTCTGTAAAGGTGGCTAGTGCTTGTGAGTTTTTATCGTGTTTTTTTACTTTCTTTAGTACTTTGTTTTTAAGCTTTGCATTATTATTGAAAATATCATCTGTGTTTGATGCATTGTAATTATTCATAATATCTTTCTTGCTGCTAATATCCAAATCAATATCACTTAGATACTTCCACTGTTTTATCTTTAGCGAGCTATTTGGTGTATTCTTTTCGTATTGAAAAGTGTATTGTTTAAGTATTTTCTCAACCTCTTTATCATATAGTTCAATTGATTGCTCAATTAATAATTCTAGTCTAGCTGTAAAGTTTTTAGTATTAGGACCTTTTGCTCCAGTTTTATAAATATTAACTGCTTTAGATTTATCAATCTCTAAATTAGCACAAGCATCAATAAATGACTGAATTCCACCATTCCTTAATGAATCGTTAGAAAAAAGAATGAGCTGCCTCAATAAGCTAAAAGCACACATTCCAGATTTACCTCCAAGTTTGTAAGCTTTTGCTAATTCATAATAGAAATGAGCATTAATATAATTTTCATCCTGATTAATGATAATGCTATCTGAAACTAGCTCAGCATTTCTGTAATTATCTTCTATTACATCTATATTATTCTGAGAATTTGTTAATTCAAGATATTTGTACTCAATAAAGACATTGCTTTTTTGTGCAATAAGATTTCTTCCTAAGGTAAAAAGGAAAATGCCGATTAATAAATATTTAAATATTCTCATAATTAAAAACTTAGTGCAATTGAAGCAATTGGTACAACATCTACAGTATTAATTTGGCCATAAGTATTTTGTAACTCTACTTTTAATCCATATTTATACCTAATAAGGTTTTGTTTTTTCTTTAATTTATAGTCTCCATGAATCCAATCGTAGAAATATGTTGCAAATATTACGGTTAAAGAGGTTACAAAAGCAATATCATAATTATTAGGATCTATTGTTCCGTTATTTGTTTCCCCATAATTATAGTTAGAATCATAGTGCTTATTATAGCTGTAATAAATAGCTCCCAGCCCAATATAACCTACTGTACGTAAGCCTAATAAAGTATATCCTGTTATTTTCTCATCTGCTTTAAAATGAACATAACCAGGCACAACCATAGCATACATCATGTCTTTTAATCTTAAGTTTCTTGAAAGAATTTGAAATTCAGAATAGCTCATTCCAGATGGAATATTTGGAGTTTCTAAATTGTCATCTTTACTTTTTTTGTAAATATCTAAGTCTTGAGAGAATAATGATTCTCCAAGAATAAAAATAAATAAAAGGCTGAATATTGTTTTCAAAAGTATTTTCGTATTAAATGTAAAAGACATAATAGAATAATTATTAATCATGTAAAATTAATAATTATTCTATTATGGCTAGATTATTTTAACAATTAATTTATTTTAGTTAACTCGGCTCATTTTTGCACTCTCATGAAGTGTATTCAAGAATAGAGCAATATTTTGTGTTTTCTTGCAAAGACTAAATAGACATTAAAAAATTTTAAATAAAACTAATGCATACAAAAAGAAACGTAATAGTCTTGTTGTTCCAAGAAGTGCAAGCTTCTTAAACGGATAATCAATCATACCGCTAACAAGTGTAATTGTGGAAAAAGGAAGAGGAAATAGTGCTGAAAAGACAATTATGAAACCTCCATAACGATGAAAAGTAGCAAAATGTGATGAGAATTTATCAACTAACCAGTTTCTATATTTAGGGTATTTCCCCAAACTTCTACCAATATAATAGGCTAATAGCCCTCCAAAATATGAAAGAAAAGCTAAAAGACTCAACATAAGAAAAGGCATGCTTGAAGTATTACTCCAAACAATAAAAAAATCTGGAGGGATAAGGCCTAATATTGTTTCGGATACAAAAAACAAACTCAAAATAAATGGTGCATTCCATTTTTCTAGGAAATTATTAATAATATCAGTAAACCCATTTATTCTGCTCTGTGCTACAAATAGAATTACACCCACTACTGATGCAATAACTAAAAGACGTAGCATGCTTTTCCCCGCAAGTGTATAAATGCCCCTTTGCCGTAAAACCCTGTGATAAGAAAAAAGCCGTTTTTTCATGTAAAAAAGTGATGTTTATTTCATTTGCAAAGTTAAGGCAGTGAGCTTAATAAATGGAAATTATTTTCTTAAAAAAAGAAAAGTAATTCAAATAAGTATATAAATACTTAATACTGTATTAATTAATGGCTTAGAATTTGACAAAGAGTACAGATTTAGCCTTTCTATTATCAGTAAATGAGCGTATTATTATAATAAAATCATTCAATAAAACTCATATATTTGCCACGCTTTTTTTAAATATGTTTCATGAAACAAGGCTTAATTGCAATTATATCATTTTTACTTATTATCTTGCTGAACACTAAAGTGTCTTTTGCCCAAGATAAAGCAATGTGGGCTACTATATGGAGTATAGGATCTCCACAAAAAATAGACAAAATAATAGCTACAGCAAAGCAATACAAATTTAATAAGCTATTCTTACAGATAAGATATAGAGCTGATGCAATGTATTTTACGAATAAGGTTGATTCAATGTTTTGTAATAATGAATCTCGTTCTTATATACTTAAAAATAGCAATTTTGACCCTTTAGAATATGCCATTGAAAAGACTAAGAATACAGAAATAGAGATTCATGCATGGATGCCAATATTTGTTGTTACCCCGCACGATTTAAAGAAAATAAACAAAGACCATATTTATTATTCGCATCCTGAGTGGATAACTGTAAGTAAGAATGGTAGTATTATGAAAAATAATGAGCATGAAGGGGCTTTTTTAGATCCTGGAATTCCGGAAGTGCAACAATATTTATTGGAAATACTCAGTGATGTAGCCAATAATTATTCTGTTTCGGGGATACAGCTTGATTATATTCGATATCCAGATTCTATTTATGGATATAATCCTGTTGCACTTGAGAATTTTAGAAATTCTACTGATACAGTTTTTGATAGTTGGAAGCAGACTCAAATAAATACTTTTGTAAATAAAGCCTATATTCAATTGAAGAATATAAACCCTAAATTGCAACTAACAGCAGCCGTTTTTGCTAATCAAGATAAGGCTATAAAGCAGTTTTCTCAGAATTGGAAAACATGGATAAAGAATTCATATATTGATGAGGTTTATGTAATGGCTTATAATATATCCAATGATAGTTTTGAGGAAGTAATTATGGGGATAAGTGATATAAAAAGAGATAAAGCAACTATTGTACTTCGTGCTTGGGAAGACAGAGAACCTTATTATGCTCATCAAATTAATGAGAAAATTGTTATTTCTAAACGATACAAATTCTTAAATTTTGGTTTTTACAGCTATTCAGGTCTAGTAAATAACCATTATTTAAAGCATATAAAGTTTTAGTTTTTTTACTATTCTAATTTTTTCTGTAAATTATCATAATAAAAACATTTTAGAGAAAGCAACCCTTTGTATATTTGCAGTATCTAAAGTAGAAATAATAATAAATCATATCCTATGAAAGCTCAAGTATATATAATAATTTTATTACTGTTAAGTGTCAACTTATTTTCTCAAAAACTGAGTTGGGATAATAAAGAGAATAGTGAAGTTATTAGTGAAATTGGAGTAAATGGATTTACGATTGATTTATCCATTAATAATATAAATTATCAATTTATTAAAACAGTTGATGACGATTATTATAGATTATCTATTGATGGTTTTGGAAGAAGTTTGGACTATGGAAACCCAGAATTACCTATTCTAAAAAAGCTAATAGAATTGCCAGAAGGAGCACAGTATGAAATAATTGTAGAAAACAAGATAGTAAAGAATATTAATTTGAAAGATTACCAAATTGATAATTACCTTTATCCTTCGCAATTGCCTGCACTTAAGATTGAAACTAAAATTGATAATTTCAAAATAAATAACCATCTTTATAAAACAAATGAATTTTATGGTAATCAATTAGTGAAGATAGAGCGTTTGGGAACTATGCGTTCTAGCTCATTGGCTAGGCTTGAGATAAGCCCAATTCAGTATAATCCAGTATTGAATACAATTCAGGTGGTAGAGAGTATTAGAATTAGAATTAATATTAATGGGTTTGATGCTGAAAGACTTAATATTAATAAGCAAAGATATTTATCTCCATATTCTCAAGCTTCAGAAAGCCAAATTATTAATTCATCAGCTTATTCTGGTTCACAATCAAAAGATGTGTCTTGTAAAATTCCTTTAAAATACGTGATTGTAGCTGATACAATCTTTAGAGAGAGCTTGCAGCCATTTATAAAGTGGAAAGAAAAAAAAGGATTTAAAGTTATTGAAGCATATCTGCAAGATACTACAGTTGGTAATACCACAGTGTCAATAAAAAATTATTTACAAACTATGTATACTAATGCTACAGTAAATAATCCTGCTCCCATATATGTTCTTTTTGTTGGCGATGTAGCTCAAATGCCTTCATGGAGTGGGCAAATTGGTAGTCATGTTACTGATTTGTATTATTGTGAATTTACAGGTGACGAATTTCCAGAAATGATGTATGGTAGATTCTCTGCAAATGATACTTCAGAGCTTAATCCTCAAATTGAAAAAACTATTCAATATGAGAAATATGAAATGCCTGACCATTCCTTTTTAGCAAATTCAATCTTAGTTGCAGGAAAAGATGCGAGTCACTCACCAACATGGTTAGATGGACAGTTAAATTATGGGACAGCAACTTATTTTAATAATTCAAATTCTACAAATTGCATGTCTTATTTATATGCAAATGGCTCATATTTAAAAGATTTAGAAATTAGACAACAAGTAGATACTGGAGCATATATTGTCAATTATACTGGTCACGGTTCTCCTCTTGGTTGGGCAGATCCCGTATTCAACGTAAACAATGTACCCAATATGCAAAACAAAGATAGATATCCATTAATGATAGCCAATGCATGTATTACTAATAAGTTTAATAGTTCTGTATGTTTTGGTGAAGCTCTTCTGAGAGCAAGAGATAAAGGTGCAATTGGTTATATTGGAGCAAGTGATAATACTTATTGGGATGAAGATTATTACTGGGCAGTGGGCTATGGCTCTGTAAGTGCAAATCCTACTTATTCTACTACTGGTCCAGGTTTATACGATTTGATGTATCATAATCATAATGAATCATTTTCTGATTGGGCAATGAGTAGTTCACAGTATATTAAAGTTGGAAACTTGGCCGTTACACAAGGGGGTAGTAGTAGTAGATATTATTGGGAAGTATATCATGTAATGGGTGATCCATCATTAATGGCTTATATGAAAATTCCAGATCCAATAACTGCTTCATTCATTCCTTTTATTCAAGCAGGTTGGAGTTCTTACAGTATAAATACAGTTCCATTTGCTCAGGTTGCCTTATCAAAGGGTGATACTCTAATTTCTAGTGTAATTGCTGATACTAATGGTGTTGCTACTCTTTATCTGGATAGTTTTACTTATCAAGGAGTGCTTGATATAGTTATTACAGCTCAAAATCATGCTCCATACTTCTCAAATGTATTTGGGGGTGCTGCTAGTGGCCCTTATGTGGTTGTTTCGGATGTGATAATTGATGATTCATTGTTGAATAACAATGGCCAATCTGAGTATAGTGAGCTTATTAATATGGATGTGGATTTTTCTAATCTAACTACTTTTGATGCAATAAATACTCAAGCAGTTCTTAGAATAAACGATTCAGAAGTGAAAATTGTTGATAGCATAGTTAGTATTGGAAGTGTTTTGGCAAACGATACTTTATTAAAAGATGATGCTTTTAAAATTCAAATAGATTCTACAGCAACGGATAATCATATGGTAAGTTGCGAAATAGTAATAACTGATAATGCTGGAGGACAATGGATAAGTCCATATTATTTTACCATTCATGCTCCAAATATTAAAATACATCAGTATGTAATTGACGATAGTGTTGGAGGTAATAATAATGGAATAGTTGAAGCAGGAGAATCTGTTGTGGTTAAGGTTTTACTTGAAAATATTGGCTCAAGAGATGCTTTAGTTGTGAATTCAGCATACATAACAACAGATAATAGAGCAACAGTAAGTGGAAATAGTTTAATTGATACTCTTTCTTCAGGAGAATCTAAGTGGGCAGAGTTTAATGTAAGTTTTGACGCTTCATTGCAAAATGGACAGTATATTAATTTTGCGTTCAACTATACTTGTGAAGCATATTCTGCCAGTAAATTAATGCCAATATTGATAGGTGAAGTTGATGAAGATTTTGAAACAGCAGACTTTTCAAAATTTATTTGGGAAACAGATAGTTCTAGTCTTTATTGGATAATAGATTCTACCTATAAATATGAAGGTAATTATTCCATGCGTTCAGCTATGAATATGCAGAATGATGATACTAGTTCTATTTCCATTACAATGAGAGTTTTAGCAGATGGTGATATTAGCTTTTATAGAAAAGTATCAACTGAGCAAGGATACGATCCTCTTTATTTCTTTATTGATGGATCAGAAAAGGGGAAATGGTCTGGAAATAGAAATTGGGAATTGTTTTCGTTCCCTGTAACTGCTGGTATACATACTTTTAAATGGTCTTACATTAAGGATTATTATCAAGCTAGTTATCTTGATGCTACTTGGATTGATAATATTAAGTTTCCACCAACTGATGTATGGAGCAATATTGAGAATGAGAGTGAAGAAAGTATTAGTAGTATTAAGATTTTTCCTAATCCTGCAATTGATAGGGTAAATATTGAGTTTGAAGTTAAGACTAGAGCAAATGTTGCAACTACAGTATTTAATCAACTTGGAAAAATTGTAATTGCTGAGAATAATCATGGAAAATTTGATTTGGGGATTAATCATATGAAAATTAATACTAAATCCTTAAGATCAGGTGTTTATTTTATTAGAATAAGAGTTGGCGAACAAGAATTCTTCCAGAAATTAATAATTCAATAGTTAACATGGAGCTATCTAATGATGAGTATTTTAAGGAAAAAATAGTTGCAGACTATCAAAAGTTAATTGAAAAATATACTTTAGAAAAAGAAGAAGTTGGAAAGAAGAAGTTTTATGTTTCAATTGTCCGTTTTATACTATTTATAGGAATTGTTTTTTCTTTATGGTTAGCTGTTTTTAAAGAATATGAACTATTATGGTTTGTGTTTTTAGGACTTCTTTCATTTTTTTTGTTCCTAATAAAATATCATTCAAAACTATTCAATAAGCATGGCTTCTTAAAAAGACTTATTAGAATAAATGAGGAAGAATTATTAGCCCTTAATGATGATTTCTCTGCATTTGAAAATGGTATTGAATTTAAACCAACTACACACGATTTTTCTCAAGACCTTGATGTTTTAGGCGAGTCTTCATTGTATAATAAAATTAATAGAACCTCAACTTTGTTTGGCAGTAAGCGATTATCTTCTTGGCTTTTGAATCCGCTAATAAATTCAGAGGTAATTAATAGTAGGCAAGAAGCGGTGTCTGAGCTAGCAGATATGACTAATTTTTGTCAAGAGTTTAGAGCCAATGGGCTTGCTTTCGAGGAAAAAGAAGAAGAATACGATTTTGTTAGAACTTGGAAAGAACAAAATAGTCTGTTTATCCAAAATTCCTTGTTTAAAGTATTGATATATGTAATTCCAGTGGTTAATTTGATTGCTCTTGCGTTATTCTCTTTCGATTTTATTAGTGGAAAGCTGTTGAGTCTGTTGCTAGCATTAGCACTTCTCATTGTTGGGTTTTATACTAAGAGAATTAACCAAATACATAAAAACTTAAGTAAGCGCACTAAGTGGCTTGAAAAATATGTTGACCTATTGAAGTTAGTAGAGAATCAGAAATTTAGTTCAAAACTGTTAAAAGAATTGCAAAAGGGACTTGAAACAAAGCATAATAAAGCCTATCAAAGAATACAGGACTTATCGAAAATACTTTCTGCTTTAGATTCTAGGCTTAATGTGTTTGTGGGAATATTATTAAATGCGTTCTTTATTTGGGATATACGGCAAATATTACGAATGGAAGTGTGGAAGAGAGATAATATTGATGGTTTAGATATTTGGTTCGATATTATTGCAACAATTGACTCTTTAAATAGTATTGCCGTATTATCACATAATAATCCTATATGGATTTTTCCAAAAGTTTCTTTGGATAAAAAATGGCAGTTTAAGAAAATGCATCATCCTTTGATGAAATCGAATACTAGTGTGCCAAATGATTTTTATGTTGATAGAGTTCCATTCCTAAATGTAATAACAGGAGCAAATATGGCTGGTAAAAGCACATATTTGCGAACTATTGGTAGTAATTTGCTATTGGCAATGATTGGTGCTCCTGTACATGCTACAGTTTTTGAGTTTTATCCCATTCAAATAGTAAGTAGCCTGAGAACAACAGACTCTCTTATGAAGAATGAGTCGTATTTCTATGCAGAAATAAAACGATTGCAAATGATAGTGCATAGGTTAAGAGCGGGGGAGGAGTTGTTTGTTTTGCTTGATGAAATACTAAAAGGGACTAACTCTCACGATAAGGAAGAAGGGTCTAAATTATTGCTTAAACAGCTTGTGAAACTCGATGCAGTTGGTATTATTGCAACTCATGATTTGTCGCTTGGTAACCTAAGTCAAGATTATATAGGTATTATTCAGAACCAATGTTTTGAAGTTGATATTATTGACGATCAACTCTCATTCGATTACAAATTACGAAAAGGCGTTGCCCAAAATATGAATGCTAGTTTC
>QMPB01000095.1 GCA_003648395.1 Bacteroidota bacterium | reverse complement strand
TGTAGGTTTTTCGTTGGTTTTTGATTTTTCAAATTCCACTTCTTCAACTTTTTGCTTTTTGTCAGCTTCTTTTTTAGACTCGCTCTTCTTTTTCACTTTATCTTTTTTAGTAAGGAGCTGTTCCAAGTTATTAAAGTCTTTTCTGAAAGAGATACCAACACCCTGAGTATACGGTGCTTTTCTTGAAAGAGGGTCATAATAATTAGTTCTATTAAACACCTTAGCTCTAATTCTACCATCAGGAGTTAGCTTATATGCAATTTCCATATCAGCTACTATCCTAACCGAACTTTCATCAGTAGAGCCACCACCTTGTCCAAACTTACCATCAAGTAAAAGCCTATCATCAAGCATAGTATACGATAGTGCAACTGCTATTTCCTGGGTCGTAACTTCATCGCCAGGGTTCCATTCCAAGCCAATTTCCACATCATCAGATACTTGATTCATTATATTACCCACCTGCTCAGCAAGTATTTCGGTGGCATTATGTTGTAGCATATTAGGGTTGGAGCCAGACTCATAACCACTAGGTGGCTGAAAACTCCCCAAAATCAATAAACTTACAAAATTCTTATTCATTTCCTCAGAATTACCTGTAGATTCAACGGATAATAATCGATTCAACAACTCTTGATCTGCAATGCTCTCATCAGGAATATTAATATCAAAAGATATAGTTGGGTCAAATAAATCACCAGTAATATTAATAATACAGTTTACTCGCGATGGTTTTTTATACACTACTGAGTTTGCCGAATCCACCACTGATTGAAATATGTCATATAACTTAGCATCAACCCTATAAATAGCCTTCATATTTATTTTTGCCGATTCCATCTCACCATCCCATATTATTTCGCTTCCTGGATTAATTATAAAACGCTTATTTAAAATACTTTGCATAGTAAATAAATAATTTCCACGAGCAATTATATACTTACCATACATTTTATAAGTACCATCATTATTATACTCAATTTTAATTCTACCATTACCATTAGCAGATATCACATCACCAACTTTCTCATTCATAACTAGTTCAATAGTAGTTGAGGGATCAACATCCATAGTCATATCAAGGCTAAAAGCAAATTCTTCCTCTTCATCCTCAATAATAATATCTTCTATTTCTCTACTTATCACTATTGTATCTTTATTTACAAAAGTAAGAAAGTCGCTATATTCAGCACTCGATTGTTCAGAAATTGGTATAGCAATATATGATTTATTAATTGGTTTCAGATTAAGATCAATTGACATATCATTGGGAGTACCTTTAAGTTTAAAATAACCAATACCTGAAGCCTTACCATAAAAAAGATCATTATTTTCAGCTGTTGTGTTTAACACCTCAGCATTTATTGGTTTTACATCAATATCAAAATAAAAATCACTAAAGTAGCTATGATTAATTTTAGTAGTCAATTTTAATCTATTGCCATCTCTATCTTTTGCCTCAGCATCAACAAAACCAAAATATTGAGGAGTAAATAAAAAATAATCGTTAATAGAATAATGAACATTTGTATAATCTATTAAGATATCGTCGATACTAGTTTTTAGACGACCAAGTAGTATTGGCTTTTTTACATTACCTGTTAACATTAAATGCCCTGTTGCTTCACCAATTATATTAGATGTAAAACTTGATAAATACTCATTTAAAGATTGTAGTGGAAACTTATCCAAACGCACCTCTAGGTCTAATTGATTATCAGCTTTATAAGGATAGTAAAACCCTCCAAAATCTACGTATCTATATCCTAAAGTATCAGAACCAATAACAGCATCAAGAATAAAAGCCTCCCTAAATCTAGAATATTTAGAATGTAGTCTCATATGATAAAGGTCAAAATCATTGACCATAAAGCTTCTAATATCAATATCACCCGTAAAACTTGGGCTCAACCATAGGCTTGAAAACTCAAGTTTACCATCAATAAATCCGTCAAAATCAGTATCAAATCTTCTTAAGTAAAAATCAGTGAAAGATATATCTACATCCTTAAAATTACATATTATTTTATCATTAGCATCATCAGTAGCCTTTCCTGTAATACTCAAACTGTTATCAGCATGAGTAATACTAAAGTCTGAAAACTCTAAGGAATGATATGAATAATCAATTTTTGAATTGGAGTTTAAAGTCCATAATGAATCATGCACATATAACTCTCCTTTTGTAAACTCTAATTCAAAACTATTAGTATCGAGCCAAGTAAATGAGCCTTCAATATCTCCTTTGTTTTTAGTATTTATTGCTCCACCCCAAGAGATATAAAAATCAGCCTTATTCATAACTAAATCACCATGAACCTCTAGTGTGTCAAAATAGATTCCTCCAGCAGTACGTATATAGTCACTAGTTAAATCAATGCTTACTTCCGATAAATCTTTATGCAATTCCATATCTATTTCAGAAGCTCTAAATTCATCATAAATTATTCTATCCGACACTACATTAAGCATCAACGAGTCATTACTAAAAGTATAGCTTCCTTTTATTTCTGAGTCCTTAGATATCCTAAATTTCGGATAGAATACACTTACCATACTGTTTATTTCCAGAAACTTAATATCAAAATTAAATTGCTCATCAGCAATATTTTTTTCCTTACTCCATTCAATAGCATTATGATTAGAAAACTTAGTTAAGCTAGTAAGATTAGGAAACACATCTTCTCTCAACAAATCAAGCATAACGGGAAAATCACTAAATCGTCTAAAACCATTTATATTAACATCAATATTGCTTCCTTGTATTGTTAGCTCACGAAATGAATTATCGAGATAAGACTTTGTAATTATAGAATCTGTTTTGAATGCTCTATCATTCTGACTATACTCTACATCATAAATATTGATATAACCTTGTATATTATCAATATCATTTCCATGAATATCAGCAATTATATTTGCAGAAACATGGCCAAGAGTATCCTCGCTTACCATAACAAATCTATTAACTCTAGCATTTATTAATGAAGCATGTAAAGAAGTATGAGGCAAAGAATCAGAAAAATCATAGAATCCATTTACCGCTAACCTAAAGGAGTCAGAATTAGAAATAAACTCAGTTTCTAATCTTTTATTAGCAATCTTACCTTGCAATCCCAAATCTTGATATTTAAAACCCGATACGGTTACATTATCTATCATTATATTATAATCAGCATCCACATTTTCATTTAAACCAACACCCTTAATTGATGCTTTCATAGTAATATCAGAGATATAAGAAGTACCTATAAGTTCCTGAATTTTAAAGTTTTTTGTAGATAATTTACCCGAGTATTTAAAATTCTTATCATTTTCAGTGGGCTGTAATGAAATGTCTGTAGAGAATCTTCCTAAAGCAGAGTTAAAACTTGCTTTTGACACAAAATCATAATAAAATCCAGTAAATCTTCCGTTTACTTTCATATATTTATACTTATCAAATATTTTAGGAATATCAATTTTTTTATCTCTTGCAATATTAAAAGTCGAAATATCTTTAGCATCTATATATGCATCTTTTACCCTTATCCTAATAAATGTTTGCTCAATATCTGGCAAACCATTTAATGATACCTTTCCTTTAAAATAGCTCTCATTAGCATATTTAATATCTGCAGATGTAATCTTAATATTTGCAATATTTCCTCTTACATTAGCCTTTCCCGAAAATACATTATCCATCCCTTCCAATGAAGTGGCAAAGTAACGTATGTCGTCTAAATTAATAATTATGGATTCAACTTTACTATCAAATCTAACTTTTTCAATAAAATCTAACCAATCAGGCCATTGTTTATATCTAAGATTAAAATCAGATTCTATTTTCGAATTATTAGTATAAAGTTTTAAATCTGGAATCTCAATTTCACGAGGACTAACTAGAGCATTGCCCACAAAGCTTTTTAAATCAAAACCACATTTTTCGTGAGCCGATAATTTTTTGATGTTACCAATAAGACTATCACCTTTAATAGTAAAATCGTGAACTAGAATATTAATATTATCAACATTAAGATGAGTATAATCCATTCCATCAAAATGCTCAGAGTTCTGCAAATCTAAAGCAAAATAACTATTTGTAATACATACTTCCTTGGCCTTAATTCCAATGTCTAAGGAGCTTGTATCATTATTATCAGAAATAAAGCTGTTAACAATCTTCATAATATTGAGCTCTTTCTCACCTTGATATTCAATAAGAGCTAAGAACAAACTATCAATACAAACATTTTTTACAAATACTTTATCCTCAAATAAATAAGAAGGAATTATATCTATATTTATAGATTTAACTGTAAGAAATAAGCTATCATGATGATCTCGTACTTTAAGATCTTTAATACCAACACTAAGAAAATTGTGGATATCAATAGAGCCAATGGATATATCCATATCAGCCATATTACTAAAATGTTCAGCTGTTTGTTGAGCAACAAAGGTTTGCACACTAGATAATCTAAACAATAAAAACACCGTAATAATCAGCAATACAGCCGAATACAGCATCCATTTTAGGATTCTCTTAAAGCGTTGAATATATTTATTATTTTCTTGCATATAGTTTGTACAACCTACAAAAATATAAAAAAACGCAATACATATGTAAAAAAATATCCCCCAATTTGGCTCTAAAAACAATCACCTTAAAAACATACTATTTTGTATTAATATTTCATTATCAATTTGAATCATATTTACTGATGATAAACATATAATAATATTTCAATCATTACCCTAATAGTAAAACTATTATTGATAAATATTACAGATATTTCATGGTTTTAGGTGAATTCAAATAATAAATATTTGAAATTAATAAGCTGATAATGTGATATATATATTGATAAATAATTATAAAGTTAACTTAGATGGATTTTTTTAAGAATGAAACTAAATTATAGCAATATTATGAAGTTTAATATTGATAAATTCATATATTTGCATCTACGTTTAAACTCTTATATATATTTTTTGAAAACAAGAGAAACATATTCAACAACCTTCTTTATAATAGGGATAATTATTACCCTTGGTTTTGTTATACTATATAATTATAAAAATAGTGTTGAAAAAGATATTAAAGAAATTGATTCTATTGAGTTACAAGCAAATACTAAATCTAATTTATTATTATCTAAAGACACTATTAAAGAAACAGATATTATTACTAAAACTGTTACTCAAACTAAGCCAAAGAAAAAAAAGACTAAAGCTACCACTTCTATTACTGACACTATAATTAAAGATGATTTAATAGATAGCCTTATTTTAGTGGATAGTATTGGTATTGACAGCATTGAAACTATTGATACTCTAATGCAAGATTCAACTACTAATGATATTAATAACGACACTCAGCTTGTTTATTATGACGACATAATTGATACTTCAGTCATAATAGAAAGCACGCAAGAAATAACACTTTCCAAAGATAAATTAATATATACGACCTACGTTATTCCTGAAGGTGTAAAAGATAATTTTGATTGTAATAATAAAAACAATTACGATAGTTTACTGGTAAATAACACTGTAGATAATAATCAAGAAGGTATTTATATTGAATATTGGGAATCTGCAATAAACTATACTGGATACAAACTTAGCCGTAATACTCTTATTCTTTTTGGAATATACGAATACAAAAAAGCAAACTATAAGTATTCTAACGAAGGTTTCATTGAGCTTAAGTATAAAAGCAATACTTTTATATTGAAATGTACTGATACGTTTGTATCTTTGCATTTAAATAAGTAAATCACTATCTATGCAAATTCATTTTTCTAAATACCATGGAGCTGGTAACGACTTTATTTTAGTTGATAATAGAGAGCAGGTATATAATTTGAGCAATAACGATATTGAATTTATGTGTAGTCGTAGATATGGTATTGGTGCTGATGGATTAATGATTATTGAGAACTCTGAGGACTATGATTTCAAAATGAAATATTATAATTCTGATGGCAATGAAGGCAGCATGTGTGGAAATGGAGGTCGATGTATTGTATCTTTTGCCAAAGAATTAGGTATTATTGAATTCCAAACTAGGTTTATTGCAGTTGATGGATTACACGATGCTACTATAAACAGAATAGATAAAACCGAATGCGACATTAGCCTAATGATGAATAATGTATCTAATATTAAAGGTAATAATAATACGTTTTTCTTAGATACTGGATCGCCACATCATATTGAGTTTGTTGATAATGTATCAGAAATTAATGTTCATAATAAAGGCAAAGAGATTAGATACTCTGATAAATATAAATCGAGTAAAGGAACAAATGTAAATTTTGTTGAAGAAAGTGATAATAACTTAATAATAAGAACATACGAGCGAGGCGTAGAGGCTGAAACTCATGCTTGTGGCACCGGTGCCACTGCTGCAGCCATTGCCTTTGCCATAAAAAATAAGAAATTTGATAAGGAAATAAAGCTTAAAGCATTGGGAGGTATTTTAAGAGTTAGTTTTGAATATAAGGATGAGATTTTTACCAACATTATTTTAAGTGGACCAACAAAAATGGTTTATAAGGGAGTATTCACAATTTAATTAAAGAGCTATTATGAGAATTCGTATTCGCGAATTGGAATTATCTGATATTGATTTTATTCTTGAAATAGAGAACAATAAAGATATATGGAAAGTAAGCCATACTAGCACTCCTTTTACCAGAGGTGAAATTGAAACCTTTATAACAAAAAACACAATAGAAACTATAGAAAATGGACAAAAACGATGGGTAATATCAAATAATAAAAAAGCCTGTGGCTGTATAGACTTATTTGAATATGACAAAAAAAATGCTAGAGCTGGAATCGGAATAGTTATTCATAGCGATTTTCAGAATAAAGGAATTGCTACTATAGCCCTTAAGAAATTTATTCATATTTGCACTAAAAAACTCACACTAAATCAATTATACTGCTCTATTATGCTTGATAATAAGAATAGTATTAAATTATTTACAAAACAAGGGTTTATAGAAACTGGAGTTCGTAAACAATGGACCAAGTATAATGAAAAATGGTATGATGAAATTTTTTATCAGAAAAAATTATAAAATCACAATTTGAGATTAAGACTTTATATGAACAAGAAAAAATTTATTCTAGTATTTTTGGCCGCTGTAGTACTAGTTATTACAGCATTTGCTTTTATATTCATTAATAAATTATTAAATAAGCCGCTTGTTACAATAGAAGGCAATAGCACAGTTTTTTATATTGCAAATGGATCTGATTTTAATAATGTAAAAGATAATCTATATAAAGAAGGTATTATTGACAATAAATCTACTTTTGATATGATGGCAGACATAAAGTCATATAAGAAGAATATAAAGCCTGGAAGATATATTATAAAAAACAAAATGACAGCAAATGAACTTGTATCACTATTACGATCAGGAGCACAGTCGCCAATAAGAGTTACTTTCAATAATATCCGCTTTCTACCAAAATTTGCTGGGAAAGTAAGCGAGAAATTTGAATTTGATTCATTGCAGCTTATTACACTTTTAAATGATAAAGAGTTTATTAAAGAGTTGGGTTATAATGAAGAAACCATAATCTCACTTTTTCTACCAAATACATACGAAATGTGGTGGAATACTACTCCCGAAAAGTTTATTATTAGAATGCAAAAGGAGCATGATGATTTTTGGAACGAAGAAAGACTTGCTAAGGCCAAAAAAATAGGGCTCACTCCTACCGAGCTTATAACTCTAGCATCCATAGTACAAGAGGAAACTAATAAAACTAATGAAATGTCGCGGATTGCTGGCGTTTATATTAATAGACTAAAGGTAGGAATGCTGCTACAGGCTGATCCTACTGCAAGATTTGCATATGGTAATTTCTCTGTAAAAAGAGTGACTTATGATTATTTAAAAATTGATTCGCCATATAATACTTATGTATACAAAGGATTACCTCCAGGGCCTATTTGCATGGCTAATCCTATTACAATTGATAAAGTACTTGATTACGAATCGCATAAGTATTATTATTTCTGTGCTAAACCTAATAACTCTGGTTCCCATGCTTTTGCAAGAAATTTACGACAGCATAATAATAATGCAAATGCTTATCATAGATATTTAAATAAACAAAGAATTTATAAATAATAATCTGATTAAAACTAACCTACACTTTCCAAAAACTTTCTTAGTAACTTAAATTTCTGCATCATAAAAAGCAATGAAAATACAGCTATGTCAATTTGACACAAAATAGCATTATGGCATAAATAATGATAAGCTCATCCACATAATAATTGAATAATAACTATTAAAAACAATATAATGACTTTACAAACAAATTTGAAACACTGGGAAACATCTGCACAAGCTGAGAAATGTATTAGCGAAGAGGAGAATATAATGGTATGTTTAGGACGTATGGGTCCAATGTGTGTACCAGTATATGCTATAATGGAAGATTTAGAAAAAAGTGGTAAATATGACCACATAACTTTTGTAGATATGCTTTTTGATAGCCCTGAGGCAGCAATTGTACGTAATCTTCCTGAATGTGCAGGATTTATGGGTCTTCCATTTACTGTTTACTATAAGAACGGGAAAGTTGTAAAAGCTACTTCAAGTATTCAAAGCCTAGATATGGTAATGGATATACTTGACACAGAGTATGATAAATAAGATATAAAGAATTACATTCTATAATAAAGCTCTGATTATTATTATTTCAGGGCTTTATTTTTGATATATAAAACAAGCACTATGGCTCAATTATTTTATTATTTTTGTAGACATAAATAGAGAATAGTAACATTTTAAAAAACAAAGATATGAGCGTAGTATTAACAGATGACAATTTCAAAGAATTGGTATTAGATTCAAAAGTACCAGTAATTGTTGATTTATGGGCAGAATGGTGTGGACCATGTCGTATGGTAGGACCATTAGTTGACGAACTTGCAGTAGAATATGAAGGTAGAGCTATTTGTGGCAAAATTGACGTAGATGCTAACCCAAATATTAGTGTTGAGTATGGAGTACGTAATATTCCTACAATTTTATTCTTCAAAAATGGTGAACTAGTTGACAAACAAGTTGGCGCTGTACCAAAGAGTGTATTAGCTCAAAAATTAGATGCATTATTGTAATCTAAAATAAAGAAACTATAAAGAAGCTATCTTATTATATATTAAAGATAGCTTCTTTTATTAGAATTACAGTATAATATATCTAATAGCATATTGTATACAAAAATATGTCGAACCGAATCAATAGAAACTACATACAAGCTTATAGCAAATTAGAGCTACTTGCAAAGCAAGTTGTAGAAGGGTTTATTACTGGACATCACAAAAGTCCATTCCATGGTTTCTCAGTTGAGTTTGCCGAACATAGGCTATATAATCCTGGTGAATCTACTCGCCATATCGATTGGAAACTATACGCCAAAACAGAAAAATATTTTATAAAAAGATATGAAGAGGAAACTAACCTCCGCTGCCATATAGTTATCGATAATAGTGCAAGTATGCACTTCCCTTTTGATAAAAAACCTAGCATATCAAATCCAAACAAAAGCACTTTCTCTGTTTATGCTGCTGCTGCTATTATAGAAATACTAAAACAACAGCGCGATGCTTTTGGACTTAGTGTATTTAGCGACAAAATTGATTATAGTAGTACTATTAAAAACAACTCTGCTCATCAGAAGATGATTTACAATGAGTTAGAAAAATTATTGGAGAATAAAAAGCCCGAAGTAAATACTAACTCAAGTATTGCAGAATCATTGCATCAATTTGCTGAAATGACACATAAACGCTCGCTAATAGTAATATTTAGCGATATGTTTGAAAGTAATGAAGATGAGGAAGCTATTTTTAATGCATTGCAACATCTTAAGCATTTTAAGCACGAAGTAATACTCTTTCAGGTAGTACAAACAAAACTAGAAGTGGACTTTGATTATCAAAATCGCCCTTATAAGTTTATTGATAGTGAAACTGGTGAGATTCTAAAACTAAATCCTAAAGATATAAAGAGTAAGTATATAGAACAAATTAAGGAATACAATAATAATATTAAGCTAAAATGCGGCCAATATAATATTGATTTTGTGGAAGTAGATATAGAGAAAGGTTTTGATGCAATATTACTTCCTTATATTCTTAAACGAAAGAAAATGATGTAATTATTTTTTAATAAGACCATCCATTGGCTCTTTATAAACATCTCCAATTTTATAAGAGTTTATTATGAGCACTTTTTCCAATACGTCTTTAAAATAAAAGGCAATAGATCCCACAAAGCCAACTTTAAGTATTTCTTTATCAAAATTCAATACTGATAATTGATTTTTTACAAAAGCTTCAAAAGCTTCAGTGAGCACATTTTCTATATATAATTTGCCCCTATTCTCACTCAAAAACACTGTGTATTTTGCTAAATATTTATTGGGGAAACGTTTTTTATAAACTGAATTCAATACTTGAGAATACTCAATGGAAAACTTCTCCTTAAACTTAGCTTCAAGTTCAATGGGCATTTTCTTCTGAAAATAATCTCTTATTAATATTTTCCCAAGATAGCTGCCACTTCCCTCGTCTCCAAGTATATAACCCAGTGATGATATAGAATCTACAAACTGGCCTTCAATAAATACAGCAGCATTACTTCCTGTACCTA